>NZ_JAJBZT010000008.1 GCF_020564625.1 Leeia speluncae | reverse complement strand
GTTTGATACCACCGAAGAAGCTATTCACCTTGCAAACGATACCCCATACGGCCTAGCGGCCAGTGTCTGGTCAGACAATTTGCCGACTGTCATGCACGTGGTGCCAGAAATCCAAGCCGGTACCGTCTGGGTAAACAGCCACATCCCACTCGACCCGAACATGCCTTTTGGTGGCCATAAGCAATCTGGCGTCGGTCGTGAGTTTGGTCGCGGCGCGGTGGAGAACTTCACTGAATTGAAATCAGTTTGTATTGCGTATTAATGATGTAAAAAGGCCGTCTGCAACAAGACGGCCATTGATCATCGATATTTAAATCTGTTTATTACTTCTTACAAAGACGATTAGCAAATAATTGTAACTTTGGCCAATCTTGGAGACTCTTTGATTCCATTTTTGGCATATCTTCAAATCGAGAAAATTGAGTTTCTTGCGCTAACTCTTCTCCTTGTGCCATTGGCAATGAATAGTAAGCAAACGCAGCAAAATAAATTTTAGGTACATTGCATGTAAGGTAAGCCAATGTCGTAGCAGAATAAAATTTTATGTACCTAGACTCGCCATTCAACATAAAACTTGCTTCATTTTCTTTACCATAGTCAAGTAACAGCATAAAGCGTTTAACTGAACCTTTTGAAGTCACCGTCGCATTATCATAATACATCTGGATGCCCATATTTTCAGTAACATTTATCCATTTAGCCTCTGCAAAAAGAGGAAACAACAAGAGCAAAGTAAACAATCTAAACTTCATCGACAATCATTACCTTCCCAGTAAGCATTTTGAATTTGGCGATTTGTCACAACAAAAGTGTCGCGACACCAAAATGTTTCAGTCCAAGAATTTAGTACTTGGTTGTATCCATTAACTGTCGAATGCACTATCGAGGATGATTTGTAATACACCACTTTCTTTGTGTTCATATCTACAGGGTTAATTTGACTTGGGGTGCCCCATGAGGATATTAATTTTTCTTCTGCAGCATCAAACCAAGACTCCAAGATCCTTTGATGATATTTAGCATAAGTGGTCATTAAGAATACATCTTCATACGGCTTTTTCTGGGCAACTAATTGTTTAGCAGTTGCTTTACAGTCGCTTGTGGCGGCTGAAAGCTGGGGATAGTATGGATTACTAAGGTCAGACGCCATCCAATAGTTCACACATTGACCAACGGCAAACCTAGCCTGCTTTACGTCTGTATTTTCCTTCGCGTGTTTAATCCTGCCCTTAGCATCTTTTAATTCATAGTCTGTCTGCTTAAAGCCATTTGTCACCGCATCTAAATCAGGGAAAAATTTCCCAGCTCTTGCATCAGTTTTGTTTTTCACAACCATTAAAGTTGAATACGCATTTGGATCGTATTTAGGATAACTTGCACAACCAGCTAGCTGCAGCAACGCAGCAAAGATACAAATTTTTTTATACATATTGAGATGCACTGAAAGAGTTTATTCGCGAAAGAATCAGCCAGCAGGCTTGTGATGCATGCAAGCTAACTGATACATGAAACACCGTAAAAAAATGTCGTTCGCATATTAACACAAATATAAATTAATGCGAATCACATATTTCATTTGCATTTTATTTTGATAATTTATGAAAAGTAGTTACCCGATATAAATCAAAAAAGCTACTTTGCTGAAAGTGCTATTGAGGGATACGAAAAAGATTAGGAAAAAGTACTCATCCTTCGCTAGGTCAATACCTTAAATGAACTGACTAGATAACCTTTTGTGGTTGAATGGTGAGGAATACTCCGATAATTATCATTACCCACTTAGTAGTGCTGCGTTAATTAGTTACTCACCTTTAAGCAAGGCAGATAGCAACACAACAAATAAAGATATGAGATTCGTGAAAATAATCGCGCGTTGTGTACCCATTTCACGAACAGCTTTGGCGTACCGGGATATAGATGCTGCATTGGCTCATAAGAAGTAATCATGAGAACACCAAGATGGCTATTCAGTGCAGTGCTAGTAACTGCTAGTTTAAAGTTGGCCGTGGTGCGGTGGAAAGCTTCACCAAACTGAAATCGGTTTGTATTGCATATTGATAATGCAAAAAAGCCATCTGCAACAAGATGGCCTTTGTTTTCATTTACCAGCACACAAACACAGCCGCTCCATTACCATTATTCAAGAAACGACAGGTTGGCAAGGAAAGCGTAGCGTAAATTGTGTTTGGTTTGCCGCCGACGTTACGCAAATTTCTCCATGATGCATTTCCACGATCGACTTAGTAATCGCCAAACCTAACCCGACACCGTCGGCAGAAAGGTTCGTTCTAGAAGTATCTGCTCGATAGAAACGATCAAAGAGACGAGGGATAGACGCCTCTGAGATTGTTGCTCCCGAATTCGTCATCTGGACATGTACATATGCACCAGAGGTGAACACTTCAACGCGAATATCACTCTTTGCTTCTGCATATTTCAATGCATTAGATAGAATATTACTGAATGCTCTTCGCAGCATTAGCCTATCGCCACTCAAGGTGGCATCACCTATTTGAACTAAATGCACTTGCCGTTCCTCTGCCAAGGCTTCATAAAACTCAAACAATGCGGTGATCTCATCTGCCACTTGAATCGTCTCTACCGAAGGTAAAACTAATCCATGCTCTGCTTTTGCCAGAAATAGCATATCGGAAATCATTCGGCCTAAACGCTGAAACTCTTCTGCATTCGACGCTAATATTTCTCGATACGCTTCCGCAGATCTCGGTTGTGAAATTGCAACCTGTGTTTCAGTCAGCAAATTAGTAATAGGTGTTCTTAATTCGTGAGCAATATCAGAAGAGAACTCCGAAATTTTGCGATAATCTGACTGCAAACGTGCCAGCATTGCATTTAAGGATGACGCTAAATCTGCCATTTCAACAGGCACTGAGTCGACAGGCATTTGTGCATCGAGTTTCAGGCTACGAATACTTTGCGCTTGTTGTTTCATGGTACGAAGCGGCGCCAACCCCTTATGTGCCACGCCAATGCCAATTACGCCTGCCAACAAACTAGCTATCAATATATACACCGCGAGAGATTGCCCGACCGTATGGATAAAATGCTGGTGGTGTTCCGTATCGATCGCCACACAAATATCAATCTTACTTTTTGCCGTATCTGCTAACAGTCCATTTTGACAGATGCCATGATAGGTATACCCCTCTTTTCGCCATTTGAGCATTTGGTTTGGCGTGAACTCATTCATGAGGGGAAATTTTGTAATCGCACTATCTGTCGAGCCATAGATCAATTGGCTGTTTCGTTCTAACTTGACGTACAGATTGCGATGATTGTGCACAACATCATCTAAACGGCCAATTAAGAAAGGGACACTGTCTGATGTACCCACTACGTTCTGAATAAGCTGGAGTTTGTCTTGTAAATCGTAGGCATCTTGTTCGTCAAAATGAGTTTCTACCATCTGGCTGACTAATAAACCAAGGCCAACGAGAAGTAAGATAGAGGTGGTAACATACAGAAAAGCGAGGCGTACCGTCAGAGAAAACCGCTTGATCACAAAGTAGACTCCGGTTCTTCTAACACATAGCCCATCCCCCGAATGGTATGAATTAGTTTTACCTCGAAATCATCATCCACTTTCGCACGTAATCTCCTCATCGCAACATCAATCACGTTGGTATCACTGTCAAAATTCATATCCCAAACTTGGGATGCAATAAGAGATCGGGGAAGCACTTCATTCTTCCTCCGCATTAATAACTCCAACAATGAAAACTCTTTCGCCGTTAGTACAATTTTTTTGCCACCACGGCTGGCTCGCCTACGTAACAAATCTAATTCAAGATCTGCTACATACAATAGCGTCACCTCATTTGTGCCAGCTCCTCGCCTTAGAATAATTCGGATTCTTGCTAGTAATTCGGCAAATGAAAATGGCTTAACTAAATAATCGTCTGCGCCGAGTTCTAATCCTCTAATCCGGTCTTCTACCTGATCTTTAGCAGATAAAAATAAGACTGGCATCAGTCGTTGCTGTGTTCGTAGCTGTTGAATAATTTGCCAACCATTCAAACCGGGTAGCATGACATCCAAAATAATCAGGTCATAACTTTGTTCTAAAGCATATTGAAGACCAACGCGACCATCTTGAACCAGATCCACCATATATCCAGCCTCGGTTAATCCTAGTTTTAGATACTCCCCTGTCTTTACTTCATCTTCGATGATCAACAGCTTCATACATCCTCCATGTGCTGGCTAGATAGTGTGCCACTCTTAGCTAGCGCACGCCAAACATTACAAAGATGTAATGTTGCCGTCAGTTTGATGTTGTGTAGTAAAGACTATCATTCAAAGTGAAAAATACACTCAAACATGTAGTCAACAGACAATGAAAGAAAATGGCTCATGAAAATACATCACTTATTAGGCTCCTTATTTTTACTACCGACATTCCTTTATGCCGAGGTAAATCAAGAGTCGACATGGAAAGCACATAATCAGCAAGTTGCTGAATTTCCAAGAGGACATGCAGATGTTCTGAAGTGGGAACAAGCGAATCCAGAAAAAGCCCCAAAAATGACCGGTCACGCTGAAATGATGAAACCGACGCTACCGATAAGTCGGTTTCCCGAGGCGGTTGACTTGGCGTGGAATAGTCATCCCGACTTAAAGACTTCATTAAGCCAATTAGGAGAATTACACCGTTCCCTAATACAAGAAGGACACTTTGCACAACTGCCGATAGCGAAAATTTCCAAAATCCCAGAAATCGCTGAAGTCATTGAAATTGCATATCACACACGCAAGCAAGCGCTTACACTAACCGGCCAGATACAAAATGCTGCCCTTCAAGCGCATATGCTAACAGCCTCACAAGCCGCTGCAGAGTTGAGTAGTCGAATGGCCAAGGTTGGCAATTGGAGTGCTTATCAAGATACGTCATACCAAGTTGCATTAGGGGCTGATAAACAAGTTCATTTAAGCACGCAATATGAAATCAAGAAAAGCCAAATGGAGTTGCTTAAGCAATTTAAGCAATGGAATGTCATCAACCAACCGGCGCTTAAACTGACCGTTACCTTACCAGCGCTTCCTTCAAAGACAATTACTCATCACATCTTTCATGAGCGTCTTTTAGAAGTAAGTAAGCAACTTCCTCTTAGTGAGCAAATACAGTTAACCGCAAACGCAGAATTAATATATGACGCTTACCAAACAGCGTATTTACTCGCACAAGAAAGCCAGCAACAAGCCAAAAGACAATCCTTTTTATATGAAGAAACCATTCTTCGATACAACGGAATGCTAATGAATACTTGGGATGTTCTCAGTGCTTCTCGCACCAAGTTCCAATCCGAAATTGCATCTAACAATGCACTTCGTGATTTTTGGTTAGCTGATGCAGATTTACAGTTATTGATGGTGGGTTACATCCCATCATCCCTCATGACATTTTCCGCAAGTGGGCTTGATAGCTCCTCATCTGCTGGGCATTGAAAGGAATATGATGACGCTAGATCTTACACGCCGGCAATTTTTTACAGGGGCAGCCACCGCAGTCATTGGGGCAACCGTCTCGCGCACTGCGCTAGCAGGATTGCCAGAGCCTATCATTCAAACATCGGTCGAGACAGCACCACCACTCATCCCAAATACCGGGCGTCCTTATAACCCGGTTGTCACGCTAAATGGTTGGACCTTGCCTTGGAGAATGAATGAAGGTGTAAAAGAATTTCACTTGGTGGCAGAACCTGTCGAACGCGAAATGGCACCAGGATTTACCGCCCAACTTTGGGGCTACAACGGCCAAAGCCCTGGCCCAACCATTGAAGTCGTAGAAGGTGATCGTGTCCGAATTTTTGTCACCAACAAATTGCCAGAGCACACGAGTGTGCATTGGCATGGTCAACGTTTACCGAATGGAATGGATGGCGTTTCTGGTCTGACGCAACGTAGTATCAAGCCTGGAAAAACCTTTGTTTACGAATTTGTCGCCAGACGCCCGGGAACATTCATGTACCACCCTCATGCAGATGAAATGGTGCAAATGGCGATGGGAATGTATGGCTTTTGGGTAACACATCCCAAAGAAAAACATCCATTGATTGATGAGGTGAATCGAGACTTTTGCTTCTTATTGAATTCGTTTGATGTTGAACCGGGCAGCAAGACCCCTAAAGTCAACACAATGACAGACTTCAATATCTGGGCATGGAATAGCAGAATTTTCCCCGGAATTGACTCACTGAATGTTCGATTAAATGACAAAGTTCGGATTCGAGTGGGTAATTTAACCATGACCAACCACCCGATTCACTTGCATGGCCATGAATTTATGGTGACAGGAACGGATGGTGGCCCAACGCCAAAATCTTCACGTTGGTTAGAAGTAACAACCGACGTGGCGGTCGGACAAATGCGTCAAATAGAGTTTATTGCAGATGAAGAAGGTGACTGGGCAATGCATTGCCATAAGAGTCATCATACGATGAATGCAATGGGGCATGATGTGCCAACGTTAATCGGGGTGGATCACCGAAACTTAGTGCAGAAAATCCAAAAAGTCGCACCAGACTACATGATGATGGGCGAAAAAGGTATGGCAGACATGGGCGACATGGAAATGCCAATCCCAGACAATACAGCCCCAATGATGACGGGAACAGGACCATTTGGGTCGCTTGAAATGGGCGGCATGTTTACCGTACTAAAAGTACGTAAAGATCAGCCGCCAGGCAATTACAAAGATCCAGGTTGGTTCAAACATCCAGCGGGAACGATCGCGTATGAATACAACGGAAAAATGGAAGAAGCCCCAACAGCCCCGCACCCCGCGAAGAAGGCGACTGAAAAAGCTGCAACTGTTAGAGCAGTCAAACCCACATCAACGCATCAGAATCATTAATTGAGCGACTAATTAGGAATATATAGCAATGAAATTACTCCATTCTCTCTGCGTAGCGAGTTGCCTTTTTACCATCAGTACGATTGGCTTTGCCGCTGGCGATCACGCAGGTGGCCACCACGAACAATCTGAAATTGGCCAACCCGGAAGCAATAAAAAGGTTAGTCGAACCATTCGTTTAGAAGCATCAGACAATATGAAGTTTTCACTTAATGATATCAAGGTGAAACACGGGGAAACGATTAAATTCATCATTACAAATATGGGGAAGTTAAAGCATGAATTTAGTCTGGGTACAGAAAAAGAACTGAAAGAACACTATGAAGTAATGAAGAAATTTCCAGACATGGAGCATGATGAACCGAGCAAGATTACCCTTGCTCCGGGGCAATCAGGCGAAGTAATTTGGAAATTTAGTAAAACTGGCATTGTGCATTTTGCTTGCCTTCATCCTGGCCATTTTGATGCGGGGATGAAAGGCATTATTCAAGTAAAAAAATAGTGTTTTGTACGGTTTAAGTCGCAACAATCGCTTTGTTATTAGGAGATCAAGATGAAACTTCTCAATACCCTGATTTGCTCGTTGATTACATGTCTAGGAGTTTCACCAGTATTGGTACATGCAGAAGAAAAACCGATGATGCCAATGCATACTGCTCATTCAGTAGAAGGTGAAATAAAAAAAGTAGACTTAGCTCAGGGCAAAGTAACCATTAAACACGGCCCGATTGCCCATATGGACATGCCGGGAATGACGATGGTTTTTACAGTGAAAGATAAGGCTGAACTAGAAAAGATAAAACAAGGCGATAAAGTTACTTTTGAAGCATCGCATGAAGAAGGAAAAATGCTCGCTGCCAATATCCAAGTTAAACCATAACCTCGCTAGTTTTGATGATACCCCACCAAGATTGAAAAGGTGGGGTGAGAAATTTTGCTTTCCCTTACTTCTATATCCACCCTTCCTACCAAATCCCATTAAGCAACGCTATTTCGAGCACAGAGCACGCAACACGCCCTTAAAATGTCAATATCATGTTAAAGTTTACAACTTACTAAACAAGATAGTTAACAGCCAAAATGGGTAATCGTTCTTTTTTGTATGTGATGCCTGCCAATAACGACTGTCAGGGCACTCAAATCGCGGAAGCAAATAATAATTTTCCAACGCTCTGGCAACTCTTACTCGCCAATGGACTTGCAAGCGAAGCAATTACCGATCAACGCGTTTTTGGTGATGCAAATACCGATAATCTTGCCGCAGATGCAGAAGCTGCGATGGATAGGCTAAAGCAATTAGCAGAAAAGATATCCACCCACCCTCGCCTACACGAACAACCCTTACTTACACTTCAATTCGAAGCCCTGCTGACTCATCTACGTGAAGAGATTGATTCCATAAAAGCAGAAACGAGTGGTGCAGTCATCTTTTCGGCCAATTTGGATGAGTTGTCTTGGTTAGAGAGTAAATCGCCTGAAGAGTTTATTGAAGGTTGCCAGCTAGAATGTAATCAGCGTTGGCAACAAATTAGCAATGCGATAACTTCTGACCGATATGCAGATTTAGATGAGGCTCTGGGTTTGCAAGAGTATGGTCAGGGTTTTGAAACATGGCATGCGTGGGCATGGAGTTTTGGCTTTTCAGGTATTGATCACGATTACTTCTCCATGGCTGACAAACCACAAGAACTGCCATTTTCTGAATTTAAACCTGCGCCGAAGGATTGGGAAAATCACTTAGAGGGTGAATATGAACGGTTCGCCGAAAATGGGCAATGGGGTATTCGTAGACATAATGAACAGACAGGGCTCATTGAAGTAGTCCTCAAACCAGAGTGGGAAGGCATTTCTTGGGCAACCACCGGCGGGGTTTGGCTAGAGCGAGATGGACTATTTGCGTATGCCAGATTACAACCAAGCGAAATCACCTTAGCTTTTGAACCTCAATTAGATGAAGTATGGAATTTTTTTGAAGGAGAAGATTTGTGCGGTGCTCATTGTGCAATCGTTAGACAAGGAGACCTGCAAGGCATTCTGAATGCCGACGGCACTTGGTTACTCCCCCCTTCTGTTGATGAGCTATGGGGATTTGCAAATGGTTATGCCCCGTTTCGATCGGGTACGCAATTCGGCTTCATCAATCATGAAGGCAAGATTGTTATCCCTGCAATTCATGATGATGTCAGTAGTTTTAGTCCATCTGGACTTGCACCATTTTGGAAGAAGAGTCGCGTTGGTTTAATGAATACCAGTGGCTCGATCATTCTGCCACCAGCTTATGAAGAAATTGAGTGGCGTGAGGATGTCCGTGGTTTCTCGCTCGTTAGCGAAGGTAAAACTGGTCTGGCAAACGCGGCTGGCGAAATCTGGATTTCCCCACAGTATGATGAAATAAAAGTATTACTGACGCGTTGCCAGCTAGCTGCACGTCTTGGAAATTTATGGGGAATGCTAGATTGGCGTGGAGTGGCTATTACCCCTATTCGCTTTCATGATATCGAAACACGCTATTTTGATGATATGGGATTTGAAGATGAGCCATTTTCCCTTTTAGCGCCATACCACAAACAATGTATCGTACGTATTGAGAAACAATCGGGTTTGATTGATGCCAATGGCGAAATACTCATCCCCATTCAGTACGATGCGATTGAGTCTCTGATGCCCCAAACCATGACGATGGCAACGCAAAGACAGACCTATCAGCAACATTTAGCGATTGTCATTCAGAGAGGAGCACGACGACGTAAGCTCCGTGGGGTTTATGATATTGACTCCCAACAAGAAATCATTCCTTGTGTTTGGCATTATTTACTCGATAGCCAGTTTGATGATCAACACTGGGGCTTTCTAGTTGGAATGGATGTCCCCAAAGCAGACCGAGATCGATTAGGCGATGTAAGAACGGGGATATTATCGGCGAAAGGGGAAGAAATATTCCCACCTGAATATGCTTGGATTGGAAAGGCCATCTCTATTAACGGAGATGGATGGCTAACGGCAATGCTTCGCAAGAGTATCTACGAAACTTGGTCCACAGGTAAACCCTTACAAGCGGTGCCTAATGAGTCAGGTGAATATGTTTGGCTCTATTTGGATGGACGAGTCGAAAAACATATCGATTACCTACACAACTGTTTTTCAGAAACAGGGGACTTGAACGTGGCATTAGAATTAGGTCGAGCGTATCGGGATGGGACGGGTGTAGATGTAGATGCTATGTTGGCTCGTCATTGGCTATGGAAAGCCACCGGTGCAATCGAAAAGTCATCCTCGCCTTCCCTTTGGAAGAAAATTGCAAAGACATTGAAAGCGAGTTCGGGCAATCCAGACAGAACCCCCTCTCCAGAGGAATCTCCTTATCCACGTCATCCTAGTGCTATGTATGAACTAGCATTGTTATTGCAATCTGATCTTGGTGGACCAGAACAAGCAGATACCGCACGTGAATGGCTTCGCTTTGCACTTCAACATGGAGGAGCCACGGATGGCAATATCCTTACCGAATTGGGCTATTTACTTAGTGAAGGGATTGGCGGCAAGGAAGATCGAATAGAGGGAAAAAGCTATTACGAAAAGGCGATTCAATACAACGCTAGTGTCGCGATGCACAACCTTGGCCTTGCCTATCAATATGGTCGAGGCGTCGAGATCGACCTGCCGATGGCACTAGATTATTTTCGCCAAGCTGAACGCACAGGAGATGAAAGCTGTGCCTTTCACACAGGCACAGTCTTAATGGAAGAAGCGTTTGAATTAACCGGCAACGCTCGGCGCAAAAAGTATTCTGAAGCAGCGTATGCTTTTTCTAAAATCATCCATAAAAACATTGAACACAGTGAGTCGGCTTGCTTTTCCTACGCAAAAATTTGTCTTGATCCAGAAACAAAGGAATACAACCCGAGATTAGCGGAAGAAACCTTACTTCTTGCAGCTAACCTAGATGACATTGCCTGCATTACTTCACTTATTGAAGATATCTATGGCAATCCCGAATCACCCCTTAAGCATCCTGAGCAACAGGCGTATTGGGAAGAAAGAAAAGCCACTTTGTTAGCCGAAATGAATCCTTAGAACTAAGTCACCTTTTGTGGCCGGTTGGTGAGGAAAACACCAACAATTGTCATCAACCCGCCAAATAAGGTTGCTCCACTTAAGTGTTCGTTCAGCAATAACACCGAAAGTAATACACCAAACACCGGCACAAGATTCGTAAAAATAATAGTGCGTTGCGCGCCAATTTCACGAATGCCTTCGGCGTACCAACTAAAAGCAATCACCGTTCCGGGGATGGCCAAATAAGCAGCCAAATACCAGTCTTTTGCTTGTAATGCGGGTAGATGCTGCATGAGCCCAGCTTCTAAAGCAAAAGGCGTAATCATGAGAAAACCTAGACTGCTACTCAGAGCAGTACTTGTTAGTGGAGTTAGTCCACTCATCGCTAGTTTACTGACTAAGGTATATGCAACCCAAGCAAGACAAGCGCCCAAGATAATCAACTCGCCCATGCCACCGTGCATATGGGTAATAAAGTTGATATCGCCTTGAGATACCACCCAAATGGTGCCAATTAGCGATAAGACAACGCCCACTAAACGGCTTGGTGCTAGCACACGTCTGAAAATAAGCGATTCTGTGACCACAGTTAAAATGGGGTTTAGGGCGACAAGCAGTGCTGCTCGGCTAGCGGGGATGAGGGATAAGCCCTTAAAAAAGAAATAGTTGTACGCCAATATGCCTGTTAGCGCCAAGCCAAATACTGTCACCACTTGGCGAGTATTTAACTTGGGCAAACCTTCCTTCTTATACATTAAGACTAACAATAAAAAAGCCGCGATTAAGAAGCGTAACCATGCGGCTACCATTGGGGGTAAGGTGCCCACTGCCACGTGCGCAGCAATGAATGAACCAGCCCAAAAGAGCGTAGTAAAGATGAGCTTTAGGTAAATCATACTGTCGTTATTATTCTCTTTGTAGGTACTGCGATTAAAGCCGGATTAAAGCTGTTTTAAAAGATCATCTAAGGTGTTTAGCAACTGATCTGCATTCGCTTTAGAAAATGGAAGCTGTGGACGGACTTTTAGCATATTGCCGTCTGGCCCAATGGTGCTAATCAGAATGCGTCGTTCTCGAAGTTGATTCACAATCCAAGTAGTTTGCTCTTTTGCGGGGATTTTCTTCTCCCGATCAGTGACCATTTCAACACCTAAGAACAGCCCTGCACCACGAACGTCGCCAATTAAAGTGTGCGTTTCTGCTAATGTTTCAAAGCCTGCTTTTAAGTACGCCCCCACTTGGGCTGCATTTTCCTGCAATCCTTCTTCTTTGATCGCGTTCAGCACAGCCATACCTGCTGCGCATGAAACCGGATTGCCTCCAAAGGTATTGAAGTAACGTACATTTTTGCCGAAATGATCAATGATTTCAGGTTTAGCCACTAAGCCGGCAATGGGATGCCCATTCCCCATTGGCTTCCCCATGGTGACAATATCTGGCACCACCTGATGGCGCTGAAATCCCCAGAAATGGCTGCCAGATCTGGCAAAACCAGCTTGGACTTCATCGGCAATCAATAAACCACCCGCTTCGCGGATTAACTTAGCTGCTTTTGCGAGTAAGCCGACAGGTTCTGGGTAGACGCCATCACTCGTAAATAGGGTATCAACAATCAACGCCGCAGGACGAATGCCATGACGTTGCAGGTCTAAAATCGCTGCTGAGAGGCCATCTAAAAATCGACGTTCAGCTGCTGCCTCATCAAAGTGATATGTATCTGGTGCTGGGATGGTTCTTACATGAATACCTAAGGGAAGATTTGGGCCAAAGGCTGGCGAACACTCTGCAACGCTACTCGTTACGCCGTGGTAGGCATATTCGGTAACGATAATGCCAGTCCCGCCGGTATACGATCTAGCCAATCGAAATGCGAGGTCGTTTGCTTCACTGCCCGTGCAAGTAAACATGGCTTGATAAGTTTCCCCACCAAACGTGGCCAGCAATGCTTCGGCATAATCTAGAATACTCTCGTTTAAATAACGGGTATGGGTATTGAGAGTGGCAGCTTGTTTGGCAATGGCCTCTACTACTTTGGGATGGCTATGGCCGATAGATGCAACGTTGTTATACACGTCTAGATAGGCATTACCTTCTGGGTCGTACAAGTGAACACCTTCGCCTCTGACGAAATGGACAGGATGCTCATAAAAAAGGCGATAAGCCTGCCCTAGCGCCTTTTGACGGCGTTCGATCATTGCTTGTTCATTTGGTTTTAGCCCTGCCAGTTTGCTTGGGTCAAAGGCATTTGCCATGCGTTGGTCTTTAATCATTTGGCAAATTCCTTCTCGCAAATTTGGCGTAAATAGTGAGTCGCCTCTTGGCGATTGAGTTTATCTAACGCTTTTAACCCATCCCAGGATATTTTATTGTTCCGTAAAATATAGGTTGCGTTCTCTGGGTATCTGGCCGCGCGCCAGCCAGTAATCGTGACCGTCATTAATAACCTAGCGGCAATCACGTCTAGCAATAAATCGATTTCTTCTGGCTGCAATGGGTTAATGCGATGATAACCAGCAATGAGCTCTGCCGCGGTGTCTAGCGGGTTTTCATTGCTAGATAGCTGATAAGAACAAGCTACGCCTAGTTCATCCACTAAGGGGGCAAATACCATGTCCCCAAAATCAATAATCCCGGTAGTCGTCGTTTCATCTTCTGGTGAAACCAACACATTGTAAGGGTTCAGGTCATTATGAATTACCTGCGTACGCAGCTGCTTTAACCTTGGCTGAGTGTAGTTGATAAAATGGTTCATCCATTTTTCAGCTAGCGTCTTTTGCTCCCCTGCTGGCATTTCAGCCAATAGCGATTGCAGTTTGTCGGTGTGCTGAATATCCCACAGCAAATAATGCCCGGCTGAAGGATGTTCGTAATCCGATAACGCGACGTTTAATCTAGCCAGAGTCATCCCTAAATCACGACGTTGTGCAGCGGTTTTAGCCAACTTTGGCAAGGGAATACCATCTAGATAACTGTATACCCGTAGAATTCTGGGTGGATTATCCCCCAAGATTTCCCAACCATATGGCTGGCCATCTTTTCGAGGGATGACCATCGGAATGGGCAAATTAGGATTTTTTTCAATCGCATGAACTAGCGCTTGGGTTTGAAAATCAGTAACGCCAGGGTCTTCCGCAGGGTGCGTAATTTTTACTACGTAAGCATCGCCAAAATTGGTTTTTAATAGCCAATTTTCATCTCGCTCACTATTTAGCAGGCTCAATTCACCTGTAAAACCATAAATCGTATCCAAACAGGCTAAGACATCCGCCTCAGGTGTTTTGGCCGCAACAGTAGAAAAAAGATTACCGACAGATTCGCTCAATCTTAGCTCCTGCTAAGTAAATGATATTGAAAACCAACTTTGAATATTGGATACATTCTCGCAAATATCGCTTGCTACCGCCACCTCAAAAACTAAATAAAAACCATTCTCCCCACCTTAAAATACCAATCAATCATTAAAACTACTAATTAGTATTTTTATAAACCAAGTGGTAATATTCAAATATTAGCTATGTGAGATTTTCCACTTTCATAGTTGAAAAATCCGCTTTTTTGAGGAGTCCACCATGCAAAAAGATATCTGGATAACCGGTGCTACGGGGGCAATTGGTAGCGCGCTTGCCAAACAATTAGCCATGAATGGGCATCGATTAATTCTTTCAGCAAGAGAGGCTGCTCGTTTAGAAACTTTACAAAACACCCTATCTGGCGAGCACCTTGTATTACCGCTAGACGTGAACCAACCAATAGCCGTTGAAAACGCCATATCGCAGATGCAGTCTCATGGGTTTAATCCATCAGGGCTTTGCCATGCGGTGGGCTCCACCCTAATTAAGCCACTTCACCTCACCTCGCTAGACGATTGTAAAAACCTTTTCGAACAAAATTACTTTAGTGCGTTTAGTGTTTTGAAAGCATTTGTTGTGCACCAGTTAAAACAAAAACAAAGTGCCGCGGCGGTGCTGATTGGTTCTTTAGTAGCGAGTGCAGGATTCCCCAATCATGAGGCGATAGCTAGTGCCAAAGCTGCAGTCGCAAGCCTTGGGCAAACTACCGCGGCAACATATGCAGACAAGGGGATTCGCGTGAATGTGCTCATGCCGGGTTTAACACAATCGGCACTCTCCGCTAGGCTGACCGGAACGCCAGAAGCAACGGCTAGAAATGCAAAAATGAACCCAATGGGGATGATTGGCGAAGGGATAGATACTGCAGCACTTGCCGCATTTTTGCTTGGTGAAGAAGCACGCTGGATAACCGGACAAGTCATTGGTGTGGATGGCGGGCATGCAGTAATACATCCACTTCCAAAAGCCTAGCAGACGCTCATCATGGGCTTACAGATTGTTTGGTTTAAAAAAGACCTCCGTGTGCATGATCATGCCGCGCTGCATGCGGCTTGTGCATCTGGTGAGGTATTGGCGCTTTATTGCGCAGAACCAGACATTATTTCTCAACCAGATTTCTCTCTTGGGCATTGGCAATTTACCTATGAATGCCTAACAGAACTTCAGCACGATTTACAACAATTGGGGATTCCCATTCTGTTTGTTTATAGTGATCCGACTGAAGCGTTACGCCACATTCAGAAAACAGTTTCAATCGAGTCTATCCATAGCCATGAAGAAACGGGAAACAACGCCACCTTTCAAAGAGATATCCGTGTACAAGCATGGTGCCAAGCCCACAATGTGCAATGGGTCGAATACCCGCAAAATGGTGTTATTCGTCGCTTAAGTAATAGAGATAAATGGTTAGGCTTAAGAGAAATCCGCTTGCATAGCGATCGCCTTGAAAAGCCGAAACACGTCACGCCGTTATCGATTGATCAGCAAGCCAAAATAATCAAGCAAACCACGTTGGCTATAGTTCACCATTCAGTTTTACAACAACTAGCCGGACAGACTGATTTTGCCCACCGACAAATCGGTGGCAGACGTGCGGCAGTAGCAACCCTCATGGATTTTCTAGATCATAGAGCTACCCAATATCGAGGTGGAATCTCTAGCCCTCTAAAAGCAAGCTCTGCCTGCTCTCGCCTTTCGCCCTACTTAAGCATTGGTAATTTGTCGATTCGTGAAGTGGTTCAAGCGAGCGAACGCTACCCACTTCGATTAAACCATCCAAAATTAAACGATTCGTTAAATCGATTTGAAAGCAGGCTTTATTGGCATTGTCATTTCATTCAAAAACTTGAAACCGAGCCTGAAATCGAATTTAAAGCGATGCATGCAGGGTTAGAAGGCATGCGGGCGGCGGAATGGAATGAAAGCCACTTCCAAGTTTGGCAACGTGGAGAAACCGGTTATCCGCTGGTAGATGCCTGTACGCAGATGCTAAAAACCACAGGTTGGCTGAATTTCAGGATGCGCGCCATGTTAGTTAGCTTTGCTAGTTACCATCTTTGGTTAGACTGGAAAAAACCAGCGCATTTTTTGGCAAGACAATTCTTAGATTACGAGCCAGGAATTCACTACCCACAAATACAGATGCAGTCTGGCATGACAGGAATAAATACACTCCGTATTTACAACCCAATCAAACAAGCCGAAGACCATGACCCCACAGGCACATTTGTCCGGCATTGGCTACCAGCACTAAGACAAGTGCCTGACCTATTCATTTTTGAACCATGGAAAATGCCACACGCTATTCAACAAGCGTGCGGCGTGATGATTGGGCGAGATTACCCTGCCCCAATCGTCGAACACAAAGCAGCTATCCGGTTCGCAAGAGACCAAATCTCTCTGTGGCGAAAAAACTGTGATTGGCAAAACATGAAAGCTGCCGTGATGCAAAAACATGGGAGCCGCAAAAGAAGCAATACCGCCCCTAAAAAGCGAACCGCGCAATCAACCAATGCGATTCAAGCGGATTTGTTTGAGGAGGCAAGTTGATGGCACATCATAAAACGACACTCCCAGAGAAAACCTGCCTAGTGTGTAATCGCCCTTTTGCTTGGCGCAAAAAATGGGCGCGTGATTGGGAACAAGTCAAATATTGCAGCGAGCGCTGTGCCAAGCAAAAGAAGGCTAAGTCATAACATGAGAACTCTTCGCCTGATTTTAGGAGACCAACTCAATATTCGTCACAGTTGGTATAAACAACTAGATCCCAATGTTCTCTATGTAATGATGGAGGTACGTAGCGAAACAGACTACGTCCGTCATCATGCACAAAAAGTACTGGGCATTTTTGCTGCTATGCGCCGGTTTGCTGATGCGCTGCAAAGCGCGGGACATCAGGTTTTATATCTCAAGATTTGCGACCAACAAAACCGACAATCGTTATCTGAAAACCTAAAGCACATCATTTCAGATAAGCAAATTACTCGGTTTGAAAGACAGCAAGCAGACGAATTCCGCGTAGAAGAAACGCTAGAACAACTAGCGTCTACCCTCTCTATTCCGGTTGAGATTGTGGATAGCGAACATTTCTTATGTAACCGAGAAGAGTTAAAAGAAAAGTTTGCTCATAAAATCCCGAGAATGGAGTTTTTCTACCGAGAACAAAGGAAACACTGGCAAATCTTGTTAGATGCTCAGCAAAAACCACTCGGTGGAAAGTGGAACTTTGATGCAGAAAACAGAAAAAAATGGGTTGGCACGCCAAAGGCGCCTGATTGGCCAATTCAAGCGCAGAACCTGCAAGCACTCTGGGATGAGATTTGTTCCGCAGGCGTAAAAACGATGGGGAACCCATCTGCTAACGCGTTTACTTGGCCAACCGGTAGGCAACAAGCAAAGGTTTGGCTGCAGTACTTTATTCAGCACGCGTTAGTCACCTTTGGCGATTATCAAGATGCAATGAGTACCGAATCGAGAACGCTATTTCATTCGGGTCTCTCTTTTGCACTCAATACAAAGTTATTGCATCCACTAGAGGTTATCCAAGCGGTGGTAGACGCTTATGAAAAGCAGCTAGCCCCATTGGCTGCGGTCGAAGGGTTTGTCAGGCAGATATTAGGCTGGCGTGAATATATTCGTGGTGTGTATTGGGCAAGAATGCCTGGATATCAGACTCTAAATGGATTGGAACATCATCGCCCGCTTCCATCTTGGTATTGGTCTGGTAAAACAAAGATGAACTGCCTGCGACATGCCATTACCCAATCATTAGAAACGGGCTACGCACACCACATTCAGCGACTGATGCTGACAGGAAATTTTGCGTTATTAGCGGGTTGTCATCCAGATGAAGTAGATCACTGGTACCTTGGTATCTATATCGATGCTTTTCAGTGGGTAGAACTACCAAACACAAGGGGCATGAGCCAGTTTGCAGATCTAGGATTAATCGCCAGTAAGCCTTATACGGGTTCAGCCAGTTATATCCATCGAATGAGCAATTATTGTGATGAATGCTCGTATAGCTACAAAGAAAAAATAGGTGATAAATCTTGCCCATTCAATAGCTTATATTGGAATTTTCACGTACTACATGAGAGTAAATTAAAAAATAATCCAAGACTGGCCATGGTATACAAAAATTGGCAACGCTTCGACTCAGCAGAGCAAGAGGCGATTACCCAACAAGCAAACCACCATTTATCAAACCTTAATTCTATTTAAAAAACAATAGGATAGAATGAATGAATCAAGTAAAACATGAAGTAATTGTCATTGGTGCAGGCATGACAGGCATAACCGCCGCACACACACTGCAAAAAGCCGGTCGATCTGTAATTATTCTAGAAAAAGCACGTGGGATTGGTGGGCGCATGTCAACAAGACGAAGTGATGAGCACCAATGGGATCACGGTGCGCAATACTTCACAGCAGAGGATAAGCGCTTTGTTGCAATGGTTGAAAGTTGGCAAGCCAAAGGCATCGTCAAAGTGTGGGAAACCCCAATTGGGGCATGGGATGGCCAACATCTCTCTAAAGTAAGTAGAAAACCACACTATGTAGGAACACCAAAGCTAAATGCCCCTTTGCATGATTTAGCAGAAGGCATTGATATACGCTTGCAAACTCAAGTAACCGACATAGAAAAACACGAAGATGGCTGGCATGTGTTTACGCCAGACCTAGAATACATTTGTGAAGAGCTAGTGTTAGCCATTCCTTCCCCGCAAGCCGTCGCATTACTGCCTCCTAAGCATCCTTTCTATGAGTTTGCGACCTCGATTAAGATTTCTCCTTGCTGGGCGCTATTGGTGCACACACCAGTCGCCTTGCCGTTCCCCTATGGCGGCATTTATGTCAATCAAGGGCCAATTCGCTGGATTGCGAACAACAGCACCAAACCCGGTAGAGCCTCTAGCCATGATGGGACCGATTGGGTCATCCACGCGACCCCAGAATGGTCTTTAGCGCATTTAGAAGCCACTGCCGATGATATTGCCCAGCAACTACTAGCTGAGTTTGAGCACTTTATTTTGAAACAAGAACCCGCATTTCGCTACTTTAATTGGCAGCAAGTCCAGGTGCATCGTTGGAGATACTCCCGTTACTTTGGGCAAATTCAATTGAAATATGCCCTCCATGAAGATAGTCTCACCCTTGCGGGAGACTGGTTATCTAATGGCAGAATCGAAGGAGCCTTCTTGTCAGGCTTAGCGGCAGCAGAGGCAATATTAGAAAATAAATATTAATATGTAACTTTAATTATTCCTCTTATATAACTGATTTATAAAATGAAAACCATTATATATTGGTTTAGAAATGATCTTCGTCTAAGTGATCAACTTGGGTTGTTGGCGGCAACTGCCCAAGCAGATTTCTTCATTCCTGTTTTTGTACTTAATACGGCCAAAGAATCCCCTTTTCCTGCATGGCATTTACCTAGCAAGCCAAGACATAGCCGGCTAAAAGAACAATATTTAAGAGAGAGTTTGCAGGCCTTAGATAAAGACCTAAAAACGCTTGGTAGCAAATTACAGATACTTGAAGGGCCACCTGAAACGACATTACCCAAGCTAAGTCTGTCATATCAGGCGGAAATTTTCTGCGAAGAGATTGTGGCTCCAGAGGAAGAATACGAAGTTGCTCGACTTAGACAGCAAGGCTGTCAGGTAACTATCATTTGGCAATCTTCATTCATATCACCAAATGAACTCCCTTTTGAGGTTCATCATTTACCAGACGTATTTACGCAATTTCGTCAGCAGTTAGAAAAAAATGCTGTCACACCGCCTGCACCGCTTCTTAGGATCACTAGCATACCGCCGCTACCAAAAAATATAGATTCAGCAAATCGGCTTAGCATTTTAGACAAACACCTGCCTGCACTAAGCAAAGTTGAAGCGGAGAATTTCTCTAACAGCCTGTATTTACAAAAAGGCTGGCAAGCAGGTGAACATCAGGCACAACAGCATCTTGCAAGTTATTTTCGCGGCTCACTGCCTAGTACTTATAAAGAAACCCGCAATCAACTAGCAGGAAATACTTTTTCCACTCGCTTTTCACCTTGGTTGGCAAATGGCAATTTGAGTGCAAGGCAAATAGTGGCGCAACTAAAGTGCTATGAATTACATACTGCAAAAAATGAAAGCACTTATTGGATATGGTTTGAGCTACTTTGGCGAGATTACTTTAGATTCTTACATCTTAAATACAAAAATAATTTATATAAAAACAATGGATTAAGCAGTCTATCTAATGCAAAAACTGAAGAAAATAATCAAACAGAAATTTTCCTTCAATGGATAAACGGCAAGACGCCTCACCCTCTCATTAATGCAGCAATGAATGAACTCCGATTGACCGGTTGGTTATCTAACCGGCTAAGGCAAGTTGTTGCTAGTTATTGGATTTATGAATTAAGAGGCGACTGGCGTTTAGGTGCTGCTTGGTTTGAACACTGCCTTGTGGATTTTGATATCTACAGCAACCAAGGCAATTGGCTCTATATCGCAGGACTAGGCACTGATCCAAGAGGTGGCAGGCGATTTGATATAGATAAACAAGCCAATCAATATGATAAAGACGGCAGTTACCAGCAATGGTGGGTTAACCGGTCCCACCATTCTGTCAATCTAACAGGTTAAGCGTTATCTCTATCTAACAACACTTGCTTACTTGCTTGCTTAAGCTTTCTTGTTTCTAAATGACGTAAGCCCAGATACGTACCCCAGCCAATTAAGCCCATGGTCACAACAAACGCACCATAAGCAATTGGCCAAGGAATATTATGGGTCATCATCGAGAATTCAGACATCCCGCCAATACCAGCAAAGATATTAATTGGCATGAAGACCACACCGAATACGGTTAACTGAGTTACTCGACGGTTCTGGTTAATGTTAATGAAACCGATGGTCGCATCCATCAAGAAGTTAATCTTGTCGAATAAAAAGGCGGTATGGCTATTTAACGATTCGATGTTCCGCATAATTTGCTTCACATCATCTACTTGCGACGCCGAGAATAATTTACAACGCAGCATAAAAGACAGTGCGCGTTGGGTATCCAGAATATTGCTACGAATTCGGCCGTTCAAATCTTCTTCTTCAGCAATATCTGAAAGAATGCGTGCGGCTTCCGTATCGCTAATCGTTTCACTTAATACTTGGCGCCCTACTTTACCTAAGGTGCCATAAATATCTTCCAGAGAATCCGCAGAGTATTCAACATCTGCACCGTAAAGATCGAGCAATACGTCTAAACAATCTGATACATAGCCTGGTTGCGTACGTGCTCTGAGGCGTTGCAAACGAAATACGGGCAAGTCTTCATTACGGACAGAAAATAAAATACCCTGATGCAAGATAAAGGTCACGGGGACGCTTCGAGAATCGCCCGATTTATCTAACAAGAAGTTAGCGTGTAAGACGATATCGCCATCTTCTTCAATACGGAAGCGAGAAGTTACCTCTAAATCCGTACCATCTTCGGGGTCAGGCAACTCTAAACCGTAGGTCACCCCCACGTAATGGCGTTCAGCCTTTGATGGATTTAACAAATCAATCCAAACTGGCTTGATATTGTCTAATTCTTTACGGTTATTAATACCAATTTGCTGAAGTCGATCGCCCACCAATTCAAAGGCGTGAATTTGGCTATTGAATGAGTCGATCTCTTTGTTTTCTAAGAGCATATGCCCAAGATCTGCATCTAACAGCGGCATCACTTGCGCCTCTTGGGAGGTAGTAAGTTGCTGCCAAAGCATTCTTGCATCTGCAACATCTAATGCAGTTAACACATGCGCGATTTCTTCCGCATCTAGTTTAACAAGCAGGTTCTGCAATTCGGCCAAATGCTGACGATGAACCACATCTTCAACCAACTCATGCTTTGGCATCGCTTGGCTATGCACCATATTTTCGATTAGCCGTTGCTTATCAAGAATTGCTGAAATTTTTTCTAATGACATGTGACCACCATTCCGCCTTGGATTGGCGCAGATTCTATCACGAAGCGATGACTGACTGATGACGGAAATGCGGTTTCATCGCCTATCTATTGCCACAAAATTGCCTCGTCAAAATTCCGCATAAAAGTATTGAAGATTGTATCCAAAGCCATCAATTTCTTAACTAAAAACCATTCTTATTAGTGATACGATCAACTCGTTAATCACTCTTTTTAACCACCTTTTTTATAGAAGAATCACCATGGACTACTTTGGGTACGTTGCGGCTTTCTTAACCACTATTTGTTGGATTCCGCAGGTGATTCACACCTACCGAACGCGAGAATTAGCAGGCATTTCTCTGGTGATGTACATCATCTTGGTGAGTGGTTTGATCTGCTGGGTTATATATGGTGCGTTAATGAATGCTTTACCTATCCTAATTGCGAATACCATTACAGTGATATTGGCGGCCTCTATCCTTGCATTAAAAATTCGTAGTGTCATTCATGCCAAGCGCCTAAAGGCATGATGTAACAATAAAATGATAAGAGGAATTAGAAAAATAATTCCTCTTACTGAATTTTTAATCAAAATTAGAAATTTCTTATTTCATTTCTCTCAATAACTGCTATGCTAAATGAGACAATCCTTTGAATAGAGATTCTCATTTACTAGCATGAAAGCACCGCAAATCCTCGATCACTTGATCGGCATCACGGGAATCCGCGATCTCGAGCTGCTTGAAATCAGCCTCTTGAATACCCTTCAAGAACTGATTGCGCCTTTCTGCTTATCTATCGATAAGCTAGATAAAAAAAGTAATGCGGTGTATCGCTTAAGAATTGCTGAAAATGGCGCAGTGCTTGAACAAGATGAACTGCAAAATGAATCCCCTACAGGACAAGCTATCCAGTCATTAGAGCTTGGTAACCTTCATACGATTAGTCATATCCACGATGGAAAATCCATCACCGTATTTAAGTTAGTCGAATCTGCTTATGAAAGAGGCTATTTGGTGATCAAGACACTAAAGCCGCTCACCGCACCCGACCATCACTTTTTATCCGGCGTATTAGGCATCTATAAAAATTTTTGCTCTTTGTTGCAGCACGCTCAAACAGATGAACTCACCGGGTTAAACAATCGAAAAACTTTTGATGAATATATGAGTAAACTGCAAAGGCTAACCATATTAGAACCTGAACGTTTGCAAAATGATCAGCGCCGCCCAGCTAATAAACGTATTTGGCTAGCAATAGCGGATATTGATCACTTTAAATCAGTCAATGATCGATTTGGGCATTTATATGGCGATGAAGTGCTGGTGCTATTTGCTCAGGTATTAAAGAATAAGTTTCGTACTGAAGATATGATCTTCCGCTTTGGTGGAGAAGAGTTTATTGTTATTCTGCGCTGCCCAGATCTGGCGAGTTGTGAATTGGCTTTAAACCGATTCAAAAATGAAGTCGCTCAAAAAGCCTTCCCACAAGTTGGTCAAGTAACGGTGAGTATTGGTGCAGTCGAATTAGACCCAAATACCTTCTCTGCCACACAATTGGATTATGCTGACAAAGCGCTTTATCACAGCAAGCAAAATGGTAGAGATTGCGTCACCTTCTTTGAATCGATGTTGGCAAACGGCATTGCATACAAAAACGAATTTAAAGAAGGCGAGATTTCTCTTTTTTAATCTCGCCCTACTTAGCAAAGATTATTCAGCCCCAAACACCTGCTCACGCAAGGTTTTCAATTGATCCCGCAGTTTTGCGGCTGCTTCAAACTCTAGATTTTTCGCTGCATTCAACATTTCTTTTTCGATCCGTTTAATTTCTTTGGCTAGTTTCTTCGGATCCATATCCACTAGTTCTTTTTTACTTGCCGCGTCTAGTTTGGCCGCATCCGGATCATAAACCCCATCAATAATATCTTTAATGCGCTTAGAAACCGATTTTGGCGTAATGCCATTCTCTAGGTTAAATTGCATCTGTTTTAAGCGACGACGCTCGGTTTCTGACATCGCTTTTTTCATCGAGTCTGTAATGCGATCAGCGTACAAAATCGCCTTACCATTTACGTTACGAGCAGCACGGCCGATGGTTTGAATGAGCGAACGCTCACTGCGTAAGAAGCCTTCTTTATCCGCATCTAAAATAGCCACTAGTGATACTTCTGGAATATCCAAACCCTCTCGGAGCAAGTTAATCCCAATCAGCACATCAAACACTCCTAAGCGCAAATCACGGATAATTTCCACGCGCTCGACGGTATCGATATCACTGTGTAAATAGCGAACCTTCACCCCATGCTCATTTAGGTAGTCGGTTAAATCTTCCGCCATGCGCTTGGTTAAGGTGGTGATTAATACGCGTTCATTGATTTCTGTGCGTTTATGAATTTCAGACAGTACGTCATCCACCTGGGTAACGACAGGGCGAACCTCCACCTCTGGGTCAATCAACCCGGTTGGGCGCACCACTTGCTCGACAACTTGTGCTTGGTGCTCTGCTTCATAAGCGGCTGGCGTGGCCGAAACAAACACCGTTTGACGCATTACCCGTTCGTATTCAGGGAAGGTTAACGGGCGGTTATCTAGCGCGGAAGGAAGACGGAAACCATATTCGACCAAGTTTTGCTTACGTGCATTGTCTCCTCGGCTCATCCCGCCGATTTGCCCCACCAACACGTGAGACTCATCTAAGAACATGATGGAATTTTTAGGAAGATAATCAATCAGCGTTGGCGGTGCGTCGCCCGGATCACGGCCAGATAAGTGTCTGGAGTAGTTCTCAATGCCTTTACAAAATCCCATTTCGTAGAGCATTTCTAAGTCAAACTGCGTACGTTGCTGTAAACGCTGCGCTTCTACTAGCTTGCCATTGGCGTAAAAGAACTCGAGACGATCTTTTAACTCTGCCTTAATCGCCTCACACGCACGTAAAACTGTATCGCGAGGGGTAACATAGTGGCTACTAGGGAATACGGTGTAACGCGACACGCGCTTTTCGATATGCCCGGTTAGCGGGTCAAATAATTGCAGCGTTTCAATTTCATCATCAAACATCGCGATTCGAATCGCGCGATCATTCATCTCGGCCGGGAAGACATCAATAATATCTCCACGCACTCGAAAGACACCGCGCTTAAACTCGAAATCATTTCGTTCATACTGCATGGAAACCAAGCGTTCTATCACCGCACGCTGCGCAATCTTTTCCCCTTCTTTTACGTGCAAAATCATCTTGTGGTAGTCGGCTTTATCACCAATACCGTAAATACACGATACTGTCGCCACCACAATACAATCCGGGCGTTCTAAGAGAGACTTTGTGGCAGATAAACGCATTTGCTCGATATGTTCATTAATGGAGGAATCTTTTTCAATGAACAAATCCCGGCTTGGTACATAGGCTTCCGGCTGGTAATAGTCGTAATAACTAACGAAGTATTCCACTGCATTTTCAGGGAAGAACTCTCGGAACTCGGCATACAATTGCGCTGCTAACGTTTTATTTGGCGCCATGACTAATGCAGGACGGCCGGTTCTGGCAATCACATTGGCCATGGTATAGGTTTTACCCGAGCCAGTTACCCCCAGTAGTGTCTGAAAGGCAAGCCCGTCTTCCACGCCTTCTACCAGCTTTTCAATTGCCGTTGGCTGATCACCCGCCGGTGGAAATGGCTGGTGCAAACGGTATGGAGAACCTGGGTAAGTCTTAATTTCTGACATGCAGTGCGCCTAATGGTTTGTTAACTTCAACTACTCAAAATGGATTAGTTAAGCAGATAATTCTTGTACGGTTTTGCCTAGATACTTTGCAAGCACCCCAACCACAATCGCGTGATCTTCGCGTTGCGGCAATCCTGAAACCGTGATGGTGCCAAGGCAACCACTATTGCCAATCCGAATCGGGAAAGAACCGCCATGAATGGCATAATCAGCTAAAGAAAGCCCCATTTTTTCATGAAAACTCACTGTCGCATGGGCATGTGCTAAACCCACTGCGTAAGAGCTTTGGTTCATTAGCCGAACTACATTGCGTTTTCTTCTTGCCCACTCGGCGTTAGCTGCGGCCGTACCTGGCATCGCAATGTGAAATAACGTTTGGTCACCAAGGCAAATATCAATCACCGCCGCCGCATTTCTTGCGAGCAACGCATCTCTTAATTGATGCCCAATTACCCAGGCAATATCTGCATCAAAATGTGTAAACGTTAAAGTCGCCTCTTGCGCAGCAATGATTGCCAAATCGTCATCGAACACCATGTTTTATCTCGTCTTATTTGATATTACGCACTAAAAAGTCTGGTTGGGCACACGATCTTGCTGCTTGCTTTTGTGAGGATGGAGAGCAAGCAACCGCCTTACTTCCGGCTTTATCAAAGCACACCCGGACCTCTTGTAAAAAGCGACCGCCACCACTACAAGAAACGACAATAGATGATGCCGTTAAGTGAGCGTTTTCTTTTACAAATGCATTACTTAACCCAGCAACAGTCATACGAAATGGGCTGCTTGGTCGCACAAATTCTTTCGGTATACGGATAGAACGTTTTAATTTGTCTGACAACGTAAAGTAACTAGCTTGCGATAAACCCGCACATGTTCCGTGCTTGTCCCATTCATGTCTTACAAGCTTCTTACTTGGATAAATATCCGCATACTGGCGTTCTGCCGCCGGATCTAAACGCTCATTACTACAATTAGACGGATAGCCATTTTGGTATTGCGGCCACAGACCATGTAAGACAAAGCCAAGTCCTTTACTGCATTGCTGCACATCGTCTGGACGAGAAGCACAGTAGTCAGGAGACCAAGACAAGGCTAATAAATAGCTATCAAACTGCCCAGGCGTGCCAGCGGCCATGCTAGAAAATGGCGTAATGAAGCAAGCGCTACTAATGAATAATGAAATGAGTGTTTTTTGTAACTTCGGCTTCAAAGGGCTACCCGATTAAATTGCATGCAACCATCCATCATACCTTGATCTTTACTTGCATTAAACCCATTTTCAGGACAGGGTTTCCTTTGATTTGAAAATAAAAAAACCTGATTGTGTGATGAAGCATCAATCAGGTTTCTTATGCAGGAAAAGCAGCAATTATCCATTAAGTTAAACGGCACTTAAGCATCGTCCGCTAACCAGCCCTCTTCTCGGTATTGCGCCAATTTATAGCGCAAGGTTCGTTCACTCATACCAAGCTTTTCAGCCGCTAATTTACGAACGCCAGCAACAGAAGAAAGTGTATCTAGAATATGCTTTCTTTCTAGTTCTTTCATATTGTCGGTGGTCGAAACAGGTGAAGGGCTTGTTTCCAATTGACTGGTGTTATTCACCGAACTGTCAGCTTCAGCAGATTGGCTGGCTACGCTTATGTCAGAGAGGTTAAGCCCATCTACATTAATCATTAGATCTTCATGCGTAATCTGCTGGCCGTTGCATAAAATCACCGCACGTTGAATCACGTTTTCTAATTCACGGATATTGCCCGGCCAATCATAGTACGCCAACGCTTTCGCCGCAGAATCGGTTAAATGTAGTGTTTGTCCTTCGCCATAGCGGCTAATCGCATTTTTGGCCAAAGGCACAATATCTGCTTTGCGTTGACGCAGCGCGGGGATTTGCAATGGGAATACGTTTAAACGATAAAATAAATCTTCTCTAAACTTACCCTCTTTTACCCATAAGGCTAAGTCCCGGTTAGTCGCCGTCAATACGCGCACATTCAGTGAAATTGGCTTTTGCCCACCGACACGCTCCACCTCTTTCTCTTGCAGAACCCGTAGTAGCTTGGATTGCAACGCAAGGGGCATTTCGGCGATTTCATCTAAGAAAATCGTCCCGCCTTGGGCTTGTTCAAATTTGCCAATGTGCGTTTGGCTAGCACCAGTAAAGGCACCTTTTTCATGACCAAACAGTGTGGCTTCTAACAGGTTTTCAGGAATCGCCGCGCAGTTAATCGCAACAAAAGGTTTATTGCTACGTTGGCTATGGCGATGAATGAACCTCGCCAACACTTCTTTCCCTGTACCTGATTCACCAGTAATGAGCACCGTCGCATCTTTTGGCGCTACACGCTCGGCAAGTTGTAAGAGTTGCTTGGATTCTGCCGCCTCGGCGATGACGGCATCGTCGTCACCGGGTAATCGGCTTAATGCAAACCGTGTAACTTGTTCGATGAGCGCCTCTGGCTCAAAGGGCTTAGGCAGATAAAAGGCGGCACCTGCCTGCATAGACGCAACAGCATGCTCAATGACACCATACGCAGTCATCAGTAACACAGGTAAATGCGGCCAACGAATCTTCACTTCACGAAGAAGCTGATTACCATCCATTGGCTGCATCGCTACATCTGAAACCACCATGCAGACATCTGTCTTTGCCAACACTTGTAAGGCTGCGGCACCATCACTAGCGGTTACAGTATCGAAGCCCGCAAGTTCAAGCGTATCGACTAATGCCTCTCTTAAAGAGGCATCATCTTCAACGACCAAGACAGGTAATCTTGCCATCAGATTAATCTCTGAAGTTTTGGTATTGCAGCGGGAAATCGGTAATTTCTTTACGCATTAACGCAATAACTTCTTGCAAGTTGTCACGCTTTGCACCAGTCACACGGACAGTGTCGCCCTGAATGCTAGCTTGCACTTTGATTTTGCTATCTTTAATAATGCGAACTAGCTTTTTCGCAAGCTCAGTTTCCACACCCACTTTGACCGTCACGGTTTGTTTTACTTTATTGCCACTGACTTTTTCTACTTTGCCATATTCCAGGCAACGTACATCTACGTTGCGCTTGGCTAATTTGTTAATCAGGACATCTTTAACTTGGTCTAACTGAAACTCGGCATCTGCATACATGGTCAGCACTTTTTCAGCTTGCTCGACACGCGCATCGCTACCTTTAAAGTCATAACGGTTGCCGACTTCTTTATTACACTGATCAAGCGCGTTTTTTACTTCAACCAAATCCACTTCAGAAACAATATCAAACGAAGGCATCTAACACTCCAAAAATTCTATTCGCTAGGTTCAGGCTAGCATGACGCCATTATTTTAGCGCGGAATGAATGTAGATGGCGTAGAACAACGCAAAAATCATACTTGAAATGCGTCTTTAAAATTCAGCCTGACAAATTTTTACCTGAAAATTAGCCAAAGCATTGGCAAAAGATCCGCCACAAAAGGAGAAGATACAATGCAACGGCAAGGTTACCCTCCTTTCTTTCATCGCTAAAAACAGTGTTAAAATATACGTTCATCATAGATCAAAAATACTATGTTCTCAAAAACGATATTCACAGTCTTACTAGCGAACTTAGCTACGCCCCTTCTCGCTGCACCGCCCAAGCCTACCGCAAAGGTACTTGTCCCTACAGTGCAAAAAGCGTGGCCAGAAGCAAATTGGTACGCGTATTTATGCAGTAAAAAGTGGATAGATTGTAGTGAGACGGCAACAAACAACGAAACGCCAAAGTCAAAACCCAACCTACTGACGATCAAGAACGCGCAAGCAACCTCTTTTTATGTCATCACAGATGATTTAAACCTGCTTCAGCTTAGTTTCCAAAATGGAGATTGGTCTTTAGAAGGTAAATGGGATTTTTCCAAGATTGCGCAAGATTCTCCATTCCCTGAAAGTGATGATCGCATTCGGAAATACATTTTTCCGGCCTTGTACCCGATTGGACCGAATCGCTTTAGCGTTGCACTTATCCAAAGCTGGTCAGAAGGATATTCTGGTGGTGGCGGGCATTGGGAAATTGCCGACTTTTACGAGATAAAAGGGAAAAACGACATCGCTAAAGCACCTACATACAGCAATGTGCCGTTTTCTTGCCAGAAAGATTTACGTGCTTGTTTTACAGAAGAGGAATACAACCATTCGCCACATTGCAGAGAAGAATTTACCGGTTCTCTTCGCTTACAGTACGAAACGACAAAAACAGAAAATTACCATTGGAAAGCCACGTGGCAAAGCTACCATTGGGCCGGTGGTGAACCAAAGAAAAATGCTAGCAATAGCAAGACAGCTTTTAAACTATTAAATACAGATAAAGACAACTTAAAACGCTATATCGAGAAGATAGGGTTTTGTGAGCCAGTGGAATTTGAATAAATTTAAATAAATTTCAATCATGCAGCTATCCACTAACACTTAGATGTAGTGGATAGCTTTTAACGATAATTATCCGATTTGCGGTTTAGTTAACAACTCTGGCTGCATCGCCTGGTTGAGTTGCTCTTTTGTAAGCAGCCCTTTCTCCAACACAATATCATAGACACTACGGCCTGAATGCAAAGCGATTTTTGCTACCTCGGTGGAGTTCTCATAGCCAATTAATGGGTTTAATGCGGTTACCAAACCGATAGAGTTTTCTACTTGCTTGCGCATATGCTCTTTATTGGCGGTAATGCCATTTACACACTTCTCGGCAAGCACTAAGCACCCATTACTTAAGTGACTAACACTCTTAAATAACGAGTACCCAATGACAGGCTCAAATGCATTTAATTGCAATTGTCCGGCTTCTGCTGCAAAGGTAATGGTAGTGTCATTGCCGATCACCTCATAGGCAATTTGGTTCATTACTTCAGGAATAACCGGGTTAACTTTACCAGGCATAATAGATGAACCGGCCTGCATCGGTGGTAAGTTAATTTCAAAGAAACCAGTCCTTGGCCCTGAAGATAACAAGCGAAGATCATTACAAATTTTTGAAATTTTTACGGCGATTCGTTTTAACACGCCAGAAACTTGTACAAAACTACCGCAATCTTGGGTTGCTTCCACCAGATTTTCAGCGGTCTTAAAGTTCACGCCAGAGTATTCATTTAGATACTGACAAACAGTCGCCGCATATTCTGGATGAGAGTTAATCCCTGTACCAATGGCTGTTGCACCAAGATTGATCTCGTGAATGAGCAGTAACGCTTCTGATAAACGATCAATGTCTTCGGTCATCATAACAGCGTAGGTAGAAAATTCCTGACCCAATGTCATTGGAACGGCATCTTGCAACTGGGTACGGCCCATTTTGATGACGTCATTGAATTCAAGCGACTTATTTTTAAATGCATCTCTTAAGACTGTCATCGCCTTAATTAACGCTAGAATTCCAAAGTGTGAAGCAATCTTTAAGGCAGTTGGATAAACATCATTTGTACTTTGACTTAAATTCACATGCTCATTTGGATGAAGAATTGAATATTCACCTCTTTTTCCACCAAGATATTCAATGGCAATATTCGCAATCACTTCATTGGCATTCATGTTAGTGGATGTACCTGCACCACCTTGAATGACATCAACAACAAAATGCTCATGATATTTACCCGCTAATAATTCATCACAAGCAAATACAATTGCATTACATTTTTTTTCATCTAACAAACCAAGCTGATGGTTTGCTTTTGCAGCTGCTTTTTTGATTAATGCTAAGCTATCAACCAAAAATGAAAATTTTGAAATAGGAACATGCGTGATTGGAAAATTTTCAACCGCTCTTAAGGTATGCACACCATAATAAGCTGAATTAGGGATATCTTTATACCCAAGTAAATCATGCTCAGATCTAGAATTATTTACCACAATCACCTCCTAAGAAAGTGATCAATATAAATAAGATGATTACAAACCCAAAAACCTATGCAAAAATAGAATAAATTTTTACAGAAAGTGCATAACAATGCAGGTGCGATGGATAGAAGACTTCTTGGCATTGGTGGAAAGTGGTAGCTTTTCTAAGGCGGCTAAATCACGAAATATTTCTCAACCTGCGTTAAGCCGACACATACAATCGCTTGAAGAATGGCTGACGACCACGCTCATTCATCGAAATGAACAGGGCGTGAGGCTAACCAATGCAGGTAAGATTTTTTTGAAGTTTGCGAAGGATATGACCGAGTCTATCTACACGATGCGCTCTATTCTTAGCCGAGAAAATCAGTCAAACGATGCAACCATCCGATTTTCGGTTTCGCATTCATTATCGATGAGCTATTTCCCGATCTTCTTAAATGAACTAAAAGAAAAACTAGGGGTTAGCAAAACGCATGTGAAAGCAGTTAATTCGAATGAAGGCATCAATGATCTCACTGATGATATATCTGATTTACTTTTAATTTATCATCATCCTTTATTGCCTATACATATCAACAAAAGTAATTATAAGTACATTGTACTAAAAGAAGAGTTGTTTGCTCCTTTTAAAAAACAAGGGTCAGATATTCTTCAAAATGAAAAAATACCGCTTCTTTCTTATTCAAATGGTACCTATCTTGGGCTGATACAAGAAGCGATTCTATTAAAAATAAATCGACATGATATATTTGAAAAAACATTTGATACCGAAATGAGCCAATCAATCAAGGCGATGATTAAAGAAGGTCATGGCATCGGATGGTTGCCTGTCAGTTGTGCAGAAGATGAAATAGAGCAAAATAAATTAGAGCTCATCACTAATAAAGACTGGAGTACTAAAGTAGAAATTAGGATGTATGGAAAGAAAGAAACTTTAAATGATCTAATTCAGGAAATCTGGATGCTTTGTGAGACACAAAGCATCCACTCTGCATAAGCTAGTAATCGGTATAACCGATCTGCGCGCCATCATACAAAAACTCTTTGCGCACTTCATGAAGCGGGAGGTTTTCAGCGTAATGCTTTACCAACTTCGGGTTGGCAATAAAGCTTCGGCCAAACGCTATTGCATCTACGGTGTTAGATTTTACCCGCTCTTCTGCCGTTTGAAATTGATATCCACCAGAGAAAATTTTGCAGCCCGTAAACGTACTGGTGATATGCGTCCTTAATGCTTCGCTCATCGGCTGCGAACCATTCCAGTTAGGCTCTGAAACATGTAAGTAAGCAAGATCTAGTTTTGCTAAGCACTTTACCAAATAGCGATACAGCGCTTCATCTTCCGTATCATCCACCCCGTTATATTTTCCGACCGGTGAAATTCGGATACCTACTTTGTTCAACGGCACATGTTTCGCTAGTTCTGCTAATAGTTCTAGCAAAAATAATGACCTGTTTTCAATTTCACCACCATACAAGTCATTGCGCTTATTTGATGATGCTGACAAAAACTGATGAATCAAAAAGCCATGTGCAGCATGTAGTTCGATAAAGTCGAAGCCCGCATCCAAAGCTAATGTCGCTGCATGACAAAAATCAGCATGAACCGTTTTGATTGCTTCAATGCTCATCTCCACCGCCGGGGAACATAGCACCTGCTCCATTACATTTTCAGCGTTTTTCATTCTCGAAAAGTAATTTACATCCATTGTGGATGGTGCGTGAGGATGCTGATGAGCAGGTAAAACGCGTTGATTGGATAATCGGCCTGCATGGGCTAATTGCATGGCGATTAGCGAACCGGTTTCGTGTACCGAATCAGTAAATGAACGCCAAGCATCTGCATGTGCTGGTGTATACATATTCGGCGTATGGGAAAATCCTTTTGCTGTAGCCGATATATTCGTCGCCTCGGTAATCAGTAAACCGGCTTCTGCTCGTTGCAGATAATATGCTTCAACCAAGCTTGTTGGTGTACCGCTTTCATCTTCAAAGCGTTGCCTAGTCATCGGCGCTAGCACAAACCTATTTTTTGCGGTTTTTCCACCTATCTTAAATGGTGTTAATAGCGGCATGTCCATTTGCTTAGATTGCATTTGCATCGAATCCCCACATATCAGAAAGAACAAAACCATTTGGAAATGGATCAGATGCTTCATCTAATCGAACAGATTCAACGCCGTAGACCCATGCAGAACCAGTAATCTGAGGTGTGATGGTTTTGTAGGCACCTAACGTGCCAAATGCTTTAATTTCTGTAATGAAGTTTCCTCCAATAATTGAACGCGAGGATTGTTTGTATCCAATTGGCAGCTGTTCATTTTCAAATCTAGATGCCAGATTGGCAGAACTGCCAGTGCCACAAGGAGAACGATCTACCCTACCCGGCTTCATCGTTGTACAAGTAATTACTTCTCCGTTTTCATCTTTATCTCTAAACATGACATAGGCAATATTATTTAACCCATCTAATTCCGGATGTTTAATCTCTAGCTGCTGATTAAGCATCGCTTTCATCTGCATGCCAAAATCCGCTAATTGCTTGGCATTCTCTGGGCTGATGCGTAAACCAACGTCAGTAGCATCCACTAAGGCATAAAACACGCCTCCGAAAGCAATATCGGTATGAAGTGTTTTCCCATTAAATTCAAACGGATGATTCTTCATTAAGAGAAATGAGGGGACATTTTCTAAAGTGACACTTTTACACTTGCCATCCTCTACAGACGCCGTCACGTGAATTAAACCAGCAGGGGTTTCTAGTTTTAGTGTGGTGATGGGACTCGTCACTTTGACTAGGTTTAGCTCAATTAATGCAGTGACAACACACATGCAATTACTTCCCGACATCGCATGCGCTTGATCCGCTTGAAGAATGAGAAAAGCAGCGTCGTATTCACTAGAAGATGGCTTTACCAATAAATTGATCGACATCTGTAAAGATGATCTTGGCTCTCTTGTAATAAACTTCCTGAATGAATCATCTACATGATTAATGTAGTTCATTTTATCCAATGGCGTTAGGCCAGGAATCTCTGGCGCACCAGCGGTAATCACCTTACCAATTTCACCTTGGCAATGAACATTCACCATTTCTATATAAGCTGAATTAAATAATTTTTGATTCATTTCCATTTAATTTCATGTAGTTGATTCGTACCAGCACACGGGATGTTTCAGAGCCGAAAATGAGCACTTAGTAAAAATCTAAAAAGGGGCACTTGGCCCCTTTTTAGATTTAGAAAACTGTGTTTTCTTCGATCTTTTTCACTGTCGCTGAACGTTCAAATGGTTCTGGCGTTTCTTCACCAACCGTACGTGGCATACCGGCTTGTTCAAAGAAGTTTTCTAAACCATTTGGCGTCATAAACCAAACCCAACGAAGTTCTGCATCAGAATCATTCACCAGTTTGTGATTTCTACCTTTACCGATATATACCGTTACACCTGGTTGTAGAATGAACTCTTCTCCATCTAGATACGCTTTTCCGCTACCTTCGATAAAGTGCAAAATTTCTTCATTATTTGGATGGTTATGTTCACGTACGTAATTGCCTGGATAAAGCATCTGTGTACCAAATGAACAAGACTGATCCATCTTAATAAAGTTTGGGGACACTCTCACTGAAGCAAAACCATGTCCTGGTAAAGGCTGCCAGAAGCTAGACTCTGTCTCAGCTGTAATTACTTTTAATTCACCTAATTGATTATTTGTGCTCATCTGACTCTCCAAGTAAACGATTACATAACAAAACAACAGAATCAAATGTAATCGTTTACATTTTTGAGTACATTGATTTTAATCAATCTTTTTTGCTTATAGCTTGTAATAGTCAGCGTCTGCTGCGGCTAATGGCCTCTTACCTAAAATCAGGTCAGATACTTTTTCTGCCATCATGATAATAGGCGCATTCAAGTTACCACTCACGATCTCTGGCATGATAGACGCATCCACAATACGGACATTATCTAGCCCATGCACTTTAGCTTCATGATCCGTTACAGCCATTTCATCGCTACCCATGCGGCACGTACAGCATGGATGGTAGTTTGTACCTGCGTTGTCACGAAGGAACGCTACAATTTGCTCATCCGTTTGAATATGGGCACCAGGTAGTACTTCATTTTGACGCACGGGTTTCCATGCATCGTGCGCAATAACACGACGAATTTCTTTCACCGCAGCGACGGCTACTTTGACATCTTCTTCATGAGTTAAGTAATTGAATACAAACTTGGGTGGCACTTTAGGATCGTTTGACTCAATCCAAACTCGGCCTTCACTCTTTGGACGCATCAAGCTAAAGAAATACTGAAAACCATCACTTAGCTTTAATTTACCATGTTGGAAATCGCCCAAGAATGGGACAAATTCAAACTGTACATCAGGTACTTTAACCTCTTCACTTGTACGACAAAACGCGCCTACCTCAAAGAAGTTGGTTGCACCAAGACCTTTTTTGGCAAAAATCCATTGAATTCCAATTTTCAATCGACCAAGCGCAGATAGTTTGCCTGCTGATGAAGAACCAGGAATAGAAGAATATTGAACAGGTGCGGCTACATGGTCTTTCAGACCGCGGCCAACGCCTGGTAGATGATGAACAACATTGACACCCACTTTTTTCAAGTCTGCCTGATCACCAATACCAGAATGTAGTAATAAGTGCGGTGTATGCAATGCACCTGCGCAAGAGATAATCTCTTTATTGATATGGAATTCTTGTTCCACACCCGCAATAGAAACAACTAGCTTATCCGCACGTTTATTCACAAACTTGATTTTTTGCGCATACGCTTCGGTAACAACATGTAGATTTTCTTTTGGGCCTGCAGCGTGAATATAGCCACGCGAGGTACTCCATCTTAATCCCTTATGCACATTACGCTGGGTAATATGCACGCCTTCTTGCTTGTATGCATTGGCATCTTCTATGTACTGATACCCTGCTTCCATCGCAGATTTAATAAATGCATCGTATAAAGCACCTTTGGCTTTACAGGTTTCAATTTTCATCGGTCCAGCACCACCGCGATACTGGTTTTCACCCTTATCGAAGGTTTCTGAACGCTTAAAATACGGTAATACTTCTTTATAAGACCAACCAGAATTGCCTAAAGCAGCCCAGTTATCATAGTCCCAAGGGTTTCCACGAACCCAGTTCATTCCATTAATAGAAGAAGATCCGCCAAGCGTTTTTCCGCGTGCTTCCAACACCTTACGGTTATTTAAACCAGGTTCCTCTTCACTATGTAAGAACCAATTGTATTTATCATCTTGCAGAGGGATTCCAAGTGCTGCAGGCATCTTAATGTAAATCACATTGTCTGATTTCCCAGCCTCTAGCAATAGGACACTATATTGACCAGACTCAGCCAATCTCGCAGCTAACACACTGCCGGCAGAGCCAGAACCAACAACGATATAGTCATAAACAGACTTAAGTTTTCTACCATGAAGATCTTGCATTTGTTATCTCTCTTTTTTCAACTAACTTTACCTCCCCCTGCTACAGGGGAGGTTTTTTCAAATTTATGCTGCTTTTTGTAATTTCATTTTTAGATACAAGAAGTAGAACAATCCAGGTGCAAATAGCGCCGGCATCCAAGAAATGTCTGCACCAACTGATTTAGCAATTGGGCCTACATAGAAAGAAAGCTGCATGAATGGGATACAAATAATGACAGCAGAAATATAAATGAAGATGGTTGCCCAGTTATATTTCCCATAGATACCATTCACATCAAAAATATCTTTCACACTGTAGTTACCATCTCTAACCGCATAGAAATCAACTAGGTTGATCGCACTCCAAGGTACTAAGAAGTAAATCTGTGCAATTAAGATGTCTGTGAAGTATTCAAAGAAATTATATTGAGTCCCCAACGCAATCGCTGTTGCTGCAGCGGCAACCAGTGCCATGATGATGAACTTGGTTTTTTGGGTGATTTGATTCATGCCTTTAAAACCACTAAAGATAGTGATGAAAGACATATACCCACTATATAAATTCAGTACATTAATCTGCAATACACCAGCGATAATGATGAAATAGATGACAGTAGAAGCACCGCCAAACATGTTAGCAATTGCACCGCCAGGGTTAGAAGCAATACCTGCAGACATATCCTTGTAGCCAGCAGCTAATAAGGCGCCCAAGAACATAATCAGGGTTGAACCCAATAGGTTACCGACATAGCTATACCAGAATACTTGTTTGTCAGATGAATCTTTTGGCAAGTAACGAGAATAATCAGCAACGTAAGGACCAAAACCCAACGTCCAAGAGGCTGCTTGTGATACGACTAGCATGAAAGTTGCAGATTTAAACCCTGCGGCTTCGGTTGTCCATGCATTAACAGGCAAATTCACCTTCATTGCCATCACAGCAACAATCGCAAAGATCACGCCAGATAGTACGGTTAAAATCGCACCTAGTTTGTGAATAAACTCGTAACCAATGAAAGCAATAATCAGGGTAATGACGCCAAATCCAATAATAGCCTCATTGTCTGACAGTGGAATCATCGCCTTAATAGAGTCACGCATAATGACACCATTTGCAGCAGTGAATAACACATAAGAAATGAAAACGATAAACAGAGGGAAACCAGCACCAATCACACCAAACTGGGCACGACTCTGAATCATTTGCGGGACCCCAAGTTTAGGGCCTTGGGCGGAATGGAGCGCCATAAAGATGGTGCCAATAATGGTGCCAATCATCAAAGCGATGAATGTCCATAGTAAATTTAGACCACCAACAATACCTAGAGTACCAACAACAAGCGTCGTAACTTGTAGGTTAGAACTAAACCAGATTGTTAATAATCGCTTAGGACTTCCGTATCGCTCATTTTCTGGAATGAACTCGATACTCCGTTGTTCAACCTGCATAGTGAACTCCTTTAAAACTCATCTTTACATTTGAAATTAAAGATGGGTTTACGTGGGAATGATAGCTTTGTTTAAAGTAATGTCATCATTCCACACTACCCTCTCCTAGGCCCTTCTAGCTATAACCCAGCTGGATTAATAGATCAAGAAAGACTTCCCTCGGAACATTGAAACGACAATGTAATCGATTACATGCAATGTAATGTAATCGTTATCATTGTGTCAACAGTGTTATAAATTTTTTTCGTATTGATTAAAGTCAATTAGCTTAAACATGAGTCGGCACGCCACATTGAGCATGAGAAGACGATGGGCCTACCCTAGATGACAAGCCCAAAAAAGATGGTAAAAGTGAAGAAAAGATGAGGTAAGTTGTCTAATGAAAAAATAAAATCACGATCGTAATTAAACAGATCCCCACCAAGCTCATAACAACACTGGAAATCGCAGCGGACTCTTCCCCGTATTCATAAGCTTTTGCAGTACCGATGCCGTGAGCGGTCGCCCCTAATACCACCCCTTTTGCCACACCATTTTGTATACCGATTAGTCGGAAAATAAAGGGGCAAATGATCATGCCGAGGATGCCTGTTAATAAAACAAAAAAGATTGTCAGCGACTGATCTCCCCCTATTTTTTGATACACCAAGTTAGCAAATGGGGTTGTTACAAATTTGACTATTAAACTATTTGATACAGCCGTTGGCAGCACTAAACAAGATTGAATCAATAAGGTCGATAACACGCCAAATATAAAAGAACAAAGCACACCAGCCAAAATGGTAAGTGGATATTTTTTCAGGATGCGAAAATTCTTATAAATAGGTACAGCAAAGGCGACAATCACCGGACCAAGCAGATAGGACAAGACAAAAGTTGCCTGCTTATATGACTGGATATCATAAATATTCAGCATTTTTAACGTCATGATCGTTAACAAGACGCCAAAAATTAATGGGGAAAACCAGAATGTTTTGTACCTACGTTGTAGATAGTTCGAAAGTAAAAAAACACCAACCGTTAAAAGCACATAAAACGCTAGGATCACTTGAGACCTCTACGCTGCTCGAAGTTAAAGACCCATTTCACTACGCATGCGGTAGCAAAAAAGAAGAGTATCGAAGCCAACCCAAAAAAAACCAAAAATAGTAGTTGGTTATCTTTAATTAATTGAAAACTGTCTGGTAAACAGACCAATGGGGGCATAAAGAAAAGCAGAATATTTTTTAAAATAAATCCGCCCCCCTCTTCAAAGTACTTATTCGAACCTGCAACTAGATTGAATAAACACAAGAGAATGATCATGCCCACAATCGGCGCGGGGATGATGAAGTGAATGATTTTTGATAACTGTGTTAAAAGATAAAACAGCGACACAATCAATGCAGCAGATAAAATTTTGGTATGCATCATTTATTTACACGCCACTAATACTAAAGAAGCGACGACCGCCATAAAAGCAGCATAGGCGTAGACTGCGCCGTAATTAAATGCCTCTGCAATCAAGCCACAAGTTGGTCCTGCAATCGCCATTGAAACATCAAAAAATACCGTATACACACCCAATGCCATGCCTCGGTTACTCGCATCAAGCCGCTTGACCGCCTCGACACCTAGCGCTGGAAAAATAAGCGAAAATCCGGCCCCCACCAACACACAACCAAGAAAAGCCCAGAAGGGAGAAGCCGCCATGTACATCACAAATAAGCCAACACCCTCAATTAATAGCGAGTAGCAAGAAACCTTCATCCCACCATAGATTTCAATTAAATTGGCGAACAACATTCGAACGGTCAGAAATGAAAGTCCAAAAGCTAAAATAGCAAATTGCGCATATTCATAGCCACGTTCTTTAAAGAATAAAATCGCAAACGTAGCGATTGCACCAAATCCAATCCCCCCTAAGGCAAGCCCACTTCCTTGCGGCAAGACCTTCTTAAACACCATAAAGAATGGTGCCGACTTGCCAGGTGTTACTTTCACAGCGGGCCGTTTTAAGGCTAAAAATCGGAAAAGAATAGAAAGAACAATGGTTAACCAACCAATAGATTCAATATTAATAATGGAAGACAAATAAGCGCCAATAGGTGCACCAATTGCAATGGCGCCATATGTCGCAATGCCACTCCAAGAAATAACTTTAGATGTATGTTGACTACCAACAGAGGAGATCCCCCAAATGATCCCCCCTGTTCCTACATAGCTTTCTGCAATGCCAATTAACACGCGACTGATCAAGATAAGAGAGATACTCAGCCAGATAAACTCGTGGAGTTGGACTGCTCCAATCCAAGCAACACCCGCAAAAGCTGTCGCGGTAAATCCACTAATCACTGATGCTTTAGGGCCTTTTTTATCATTGATTCGACCAGCAAAAATCCGGCTAATGAATGTGGCAAGGTACTGAGAACTAATCACAATACCAACTACCACCCCACTCATATGTAGATCATTACTCAAAAATACAGGCAATACACCTAGTGGCAAACCAACAATCAGATAGCAGATAAAATTAAAAATCACTGCATTAATAATTCTTTTTGCCAGCCCTAAATCAGACAGTAACATGCTTAAACCTTAAACTTTCTTATGTTTCTGAGTAAGTCTTCTAACTTACCGTCAATCTCTTCAACCTTGTTTACCGCATTTTTGACAAACGTATAGTTCTCTACAGATAAATTCGACACATTGCCGGCCTTATTTTCCATCTCATTACCAACTAACCGTTGCGCATCAATGGAATCTTTCATGCCTTTGGACTCATCATCTAATTGATTCACCACCACATGAATGGCATTGATTTCTGTTTTTGCGGTCTGCGTTTTAACGGCTGTCTGATTCATAATAGAGACGACATTCTTGACGTTTGCCGTCGCATTAGAAGAGTCTTTCTGAATGCTGCTTACCATCTGAGAAATTTCTACGGTTGCATCTGCGGTTCTTTCTGCCAGTTTTCTGACCTCATCTGCCACCACGGCAAAGCCTCTGCCTTGCTCCCCCGCACGCGCCGCTTCAATCGCAGCGTTTAATGCAAGTAGATTGGTTTGTTCTGCAACCGCTTTAATCACAACAATAATGTCGCCAATCTTTTGCGCTCGGCTATCTAACTCTGTCATGACATGATTGAGGCTAGAAACAATGCTATTGATGTTCTCTACTTCACCTGCAATGCCATCAATTGTTAGCAAACTACTGTTTGTCTTTTCTTTAGTTTCATCAATGACTTCATCCACAATCGATATGCCGCTAGAGAGCTTGTCCATAGATGCATTTAAGTTACTTAGCGAACCTAAAATTTCTTTGGAAAGTTCATTCTGCTGTTTAGATCTAAATTCAACCTCATTGATTTTTTGCTTTAACTCTTTATCAATTGATTCAATCTCTCCAGACTGATAATCAATGTCTTTCACGATCATCTTAATTTTTTCGCAAAAAAGATTAAAACCATCGGAGATAAAGTTAATTTCAGGAGAAGATTTTGTATCAATTTTTCTGGTTAAATCCCCTTCATCACTCGCCAAGTTATGGATAGACACCCCCAGCTCTCGAAGCGGAACTAACTGCTTTGCAATGGATAAATGAACAAGAAAAACAATGACCAGCACAGTGATAATAGAAATTACCAACGCATAAATCTTTAATTCACTGATTCCGGCCAAGATTTTACTTTTTGGAACAACGACTTCCAGTGTCCACGGTTTTGCACCTTCCAGCACAATCGGCTGGTAAATATGAACAAAGTCTTCGTTATCTATATAGTGGTAGAGTTGGCCATTTTTAATCGCACTAAGTACCTGAGCATCTGTATTTTTAAATGCTTTCCCTAGCTGACTATCATCTGGCGAGGCGATATAAATCAGTTCATTTGAAATTAAGCTAAGTTGCTTCGAATCATACAAACGCACTTTTTTTAGTTCGTCTTGAATCTCTGTTAGCTTAATGTCAACACTCACCACCCCTAGAGACTTCCCATTAACAACGATTGGCGACATAAAGGAGGTCATTTGGACCTGCTTGCCATCAATAGGTCCAAAATAAGGGTTAAGCAACGTATTTTTTTGACTATTTAGCGGGGTGGTGTACCATAAATTATTGTTTGGATTGCTGTAATCTGGATTCACCACTCTTTTGAGTTCCTGCCCAGATCGGTACCAATAAGGAACAAACCGTCCAGAATCATCATACCCTTCGGTATTTTTAAACGACTCATCATTGCCGTCTAATGCATTAGCTTCCCATACATTGGAATACCCTAACGTGGCTGGGTTTTTAGCCAATTCTTCTTTTATCAAGATATCCAGAATACTACGATCAATCGTTGCATTATTCTGCTTAAGCGCAGTCATTTGGTTGGCTAATGTTTTAGTACTTTCAAGATAGGTTGAGATTTGAGACGTTAGTTTGCCCGCCTCGACTTGGGCAAGTTTAATCGCACCATCAAGCTTGGTCGTCGAAACGACCTCCGTTACCCGCGTCATCATGATGAAGTTACTGGCTATTAAACTCACGACGGCAATCATGCCGACTGTCAGTGTTAGCTTTGCTTTTAGACTAAACATAAGTTCATCTCCTCTTTTTTATAATGTAATCGTTTACATTTATTTATACAAGAGAGATGTGAGCAAAGCGTATCTTCTATTCTCACTAAGGCTGTGTTTATGTAGATAGCGGGAAATCAAAAAGAAAAAGGCTACCCGAATGGCAGCCTTCAAAACTCACTTAAATGAGAAGTCTCTATTGCGGCTTGCCAGATGACTCTCGTACAACTAGTTTACTATCTAGTTTCAGGCCAAAAACTGGATTGCCATCCGCCAAAGCACCTAACAGGGACTGTGCTGCCTGTTTGCCCATTTCATTGACCGGCATAGATACAGTAGTGAGCGGAGGTTGTATCAATCTGGCGATTTCCATGTCATCGTGACCAATCACGGTTAACCGTTCAGGCACAGGAATACCCATATTTTTTGCTTCGCTTAATACACCAAAGGCAAAAATATCACTGTTACAAATTAATGCCGTGGTCTCTGGATATTCAGACGTTACTTTGTGCAAAACCTCTGCACCAAAATTCACAGCAAAACCGCCAGTGGATTCAAAAATTAATAGATGATCTGCAAGGCCATGGCTTTCCATGGTTTCTTTGTAAGCGCGAATCCTTGCCTGTTGACGATCATTACCCTTAGATGGACCAGCCACCATGGCGATTCTCTTGTGGCCAAGATCAGAGAGATAATTGACGATATTGCAAGTAATGGCATAGTTATCATAGCCAATAAATGCAAAATCGGGATCCTCTTCATAGGAGTAAGTACAAACGACTGGAATATTTTTTTCTTTTAAAAAGTCTCGCAACTTTTGATCGTAAATTTTACCGACGATCAGAACCCCTTCTGCGCCACGTTCAACAACAGACTTCACACGCTCATAGATATTGTTATTATCAAACCCAACCGTTAGCAGAAGTACTGTATAGCCAGAATCGTTAATCACCTGCTGAAAGCTGTTAATCATTTGCGCATAAATCGCGTAATCTAGCGTAGGGATGACAGCAGCTAAAATATTCGTTTTATTTAAGCGTAACGCTTTTGCCGCAGGGTTTGGGGAGTATCCAAGAGAACGAGCAATTTCAATGACTTTGTTTCTGACATCTTCCTTTACTGCTTCTGGCTTATTAAATGCTCTAGAAACGGTCGCGACAGAAACACCGGCAGCATTTGCAACATCCAACACAGTTGCTCTTATTTTTTTCACAAAATCCCTTCCAAACCCTTTGAAAATGGCACTTTTACTTTGTTGTTGAAGTGCAATGCACTTGTAAGCCTTGATTTTAGCTAGTTTATTAATTTTAGCCAGACTACGCTAGCCCCATTGACTTCTTTGTCAAATTTATACATTATCTAATTTTGTAAACGATTACATAGAGGTGAGAAAGTGGTTCGCTCATACATGCAATGGATTAATGGCCAATCTGTTCAATCCAATTCAGATGAATTTATTCAACGTACATCGCCAGCTCATGGAGAACTATTAGCAGCATTCCCAGCAGGTAGCGTAGATGATGTGAACAAAGCTGTTGCTGCTGCTCGTGCCGCTTTTGAAGCCAAAGAATGGGTAAATACACCAAGCTTGAACAAAGCAAAGGTATTAAACAAACTGGCCGACCTTTTACAACGCGATGTTGAAAAGCTAGCCATCATTGAAGCGGAAGAAGTAGGCAAAACCATTAATCAGGCCCGTGCAGAAGTATTATGGGCTGCAGAACTAACCCGTTATGCGGCAGCGATTTCTGCAGAAATTCCTGGTAGCGCTTATAACAACCTAGGCGCTTCTGCTTTTGGTATCGTGACACACGAACCAAAAGGCGTTGTGGGAATGATTACACCATGGAACTTCCCACTTGTTACCCTATTCCAAAAATTACCATACGCACTAGCCGCTGGTTGTGCAACCGTTATCAAGCCTTCTGAATTAACCGCAGGTACTACGTTTGAAGTGGCAAAACTAGCCGCAGAAGCAGGTGTGCCAGCTGGTTTAATCAACGTAGTGACAGGTCATGGCAGCGTGGTTGGCGAAGCACTAACCACCCATAAAGATGTTGATATGGTTTCTTTCACTGGCTCTACCGCTGTTGGTAAGCGCATTGCAGAACATGCCGCTAAAGACGTGCGTAGAGTGGGTCTAGAACTAGGTGGTAAAGCAGCTAACGTTGTTTTTGCAGATGCAGATATTGATGCAGCCATTGATGGCGTATTACTTGGTTTTATCTTAAACCAAGGTGAAGAATGTGTTGCTGGCACTCGTTTGTTAATTGAAGAATCTGTTGCTGATGCATTTATTGTTGAGTTGGTAAAACGCACAGAGAAAGTACGTGTTGGTTTACCGCTAGACGAAAAAGCAGATATCGGTTCGATGATTCACGAAGCACAAATGGCTAAAGTGTTGGAATACATTGAAATTGGTAAAAATGAAGGCGCTACGCTTGTTTGTGGCGGTAAACAATTAACCATGGGTGAATTCGCTAAGGGTTACTTCATTGAGCCGACCATTTTCACCAATGTTTCACCAGAAATGCGTGTATTTAGAGAAGAAATTTTTGGCCCAGTGCTGACAGTGACCAAATTCAAAACGGTCGACGAAGCAATTGCGTTAGCAAACGACACTGAATACGGCCTAGGCAACGGCTTGTGGACAAAAGATATTGATAAAGCAATTACCGTGTCACAAGCATTACGCAGCGGCACTGTGTTTGTAAACACCTTCCTAGAAACCGCGCCTCAATTGCCATTCGGTGGTTTCAAAAATAGTGGTATTGGTCGTGAAAATGGCATACATGGCATTTTAGAATTCATGGAAGTGAAGTCTACTTTCATCAAGATTGGTGCCAGAACCCCAGCTTTACCACACACCATTTAATACTTTGCTAGCGTGGTTGCGTTAGTTTAGAGAACCTTTTTTAAAGGTTCTCTTTTTTTATTTAAAGAGTGAGTAAATGAAATTAGTTATTTTTGATTTGGATGGCACATTAGTAGACAGTGAGCGCATTTCAGCGCAAGTCGCCCACCAACTCTTAAGCCAACTAGGTCTAGCACTCTCTTATGATGAAGTGTATTCCGCTTTACGTGGCGTGCCACAAGCGGATTTCCACGCATTTATCAAACAACAACTACCAGACTTTCAGCCCGAGTCGTTTGATTATGTCTACAGAGAAGAAACACAAAAACGATTAGCGAGCCACTTAACCGTTATGCCCGGCGCACAAGCACTACTCTCCTCTCTTGACGATGTCACGATCTGTATTGCCTCCAATGCGCCCTTAATGAAAATTCACACCTCACTCGCAGCAACAGGATTAGCCCCCTACTTTGATGATCGGCTTTTTAGTGCGTTTGAATATAGCGTTTGGAAGCCATCACCTAGGCTGATTGAAATTGTTTTAGATCATTTCCAATGCGCGCCAAGTGATGCGGTTTTAATTGAAGATAGCCCTTCTGGCATACAGGCAGGTCTTAGCGCTAATGTAGCAGTCATTGGTGTTCACTTAGATGACGCTACCAAACAGAAATATGGTTCACAAATTACCATTTGTGAACATTTAGAGGCAGTTGGTCATACCATAAAAAAATGGAGAGGATGAATCCTCTCCATATAAAAATCACGCCCCTCGTGATTGCGACCAACTTACTACTTATTTTTTCTCCATAGATCACTTAAAGTGTAACCCGTTGGAAGAGGATCGGTGGAATCTACAACATACTGGTGATAACCGGTGATCCAAGCGCTACCAGTAATTGCAGGGATAATTCCATCTGTATTGCCTACTTTTGTAGTAGATAAAATCTCACCCGTAAACTCGGTATCAATGATTGAACGATGTAAGAATTTCTCACCTACCTTGATTTGACCTTTTGCATGCAACACGGCCAATCTTGCGCTCGTACCTGTACCACATGGAGAGCGATCCATTCTGCCTGGAGAAACAACCACCCCATTTTTAGAGGTTAAACCAGTCGCAGTACGTTCAATTGGACCAGCAAACAAGGTCTGATTGATGGTGTGAATTTCAGGGTTTTCAGGGTGTACCGCAGGTAACTGTTCTGCAGCGGCTGCTTTGATACGCTCACCAATATCAACTAAATCGGCCGCTTCATCAGGCGTAATACTAAAGCCGAGCGCTTTCGCATCTGCAAGCACATAAATCATCCCGCCATAAGCCACATCAACAGTTAGCGTTCCCAAGCCTGGTACTTCTACTTGTTTATCCAAACCAAATACAAAGCATGGAACATTCGCAAATTTGACGTTAATGCACTTACCGTCTTTACACTCAGCCGTCACCCTAACCAAACCACCAGGTGCTTCAAGCGTAAGTTCTGTTACTGGCTCAGTCATTGGCAGCATGCCGGTTTCTAGTAACGCAGTGACCGTACAAATCGTATTGCTACCAGACATCGGCACATAAAACTCGGACTCCATAATCACAAAGCCTGCGTCGGCTTCAGGATGGCATGGTGGAAGCACCAAGTTAACGCACTGAGTCACAGAGCCGCGAGGCTCTTGCAATAAAAACTTCCGTAGGTCATCTTGATGCTGTTGCAGATACTGCATTTTTTCAAAAATGCTTTTACCTGGCACATCCATTACCCCACCAGTGATCACATCATTACGTTCGCCACCAGTATGGACACCAACCACATTTACTACACGCTTAAAAGCCATTTCAATTCCTTATAAGGTAGGTTGATTCACTGGTTTTAACTGATTCACTTGGTAATCACGGACAATTGATCCTGCCTCATGCTCCGATAATCGATCCATCAGCGTATGAGATTTACTGAGTACAATCACCGCATTAGGATCAGGAAACTCACACGTCCAAAGACCAATCGTTGCTAGACGAAAATTACTATCTTCAGCCAACAACTTTGTCAAACTACCTGCTTTACCCAGTTTAGTTTGAATCTTGTACAAATATAGCCCTGTAGAAGACATCACTTCTGAAGCAAGTACTTCTACTGGATTCAGAATACTCACCAATTGGCTATTCACATTTTTCCAAGCTAGCGGAAGAAAGGTATTTGTCCACTCAGGTATTTTAGCTAATGCAGCACGTTTTTCTGCTCTATCATTTAGAGAGTCAAATTGCCATAGATGATAGAAACGAATACTCGCCGTAGCAGGCGAGCACCAGCTTCCAATAAACGCACCAAAATTATCCCCGCGAATTGGATGGGCTACATTTTGAAAAGCATCAATGTAGCCCGGCCAATTTTCAATGGGCATAGTATATTCTCTAAGCTCATGAATCATGGCAGCACCTTTTACCAAGCGGTATAACCACCATCAATGGTGAACATTGCACCGGTTGCGAAAGAAGAGTCTTCTGATGCCAAGAATAAAATCATCGATGCGATATCTTTTGGCACACCCATTTTGTTCAATGGCGAGCGCGCAGCTAGGCCTTTTTTGAATTCTTCTGGGTTCTCAACTGTTTCGAACATTTTGTCGTAGTAACTAGAAGCGATCACACCAGGCGCCACGCTATTTACGCGAATGCCATCTGTTGCATGGTCAAGTGCCATTGCACGAGTTAGCGCAGCAACACCGCCTTTAGCGGCTACATAACCAGCACGGTCTTTAATGCCAACAACAGAAATAGTAGAAGCTAAGTTAATAATGGAACCACCACCATTTTTAACCATTTCAGGTACCACATGTTTTGAACACAAGAATACGCCTTTTAAGTTCACATTCATTAGGCGATCCCAGTCAGATTCTTCCAGCGTAACCACCGTGCCAAAACATCCAAAACCTGCGTTATTCACTAAAATATCTACTTTGCCGAATGCAGCGATCGTGTCACTGACCATTTTGCGGATGTTCGCATCGCTAGATACGTCAACTTCAAGGGCAATCGCTTGGCTGCCAATTTTATTTGCTACTGCTTGTGCATTGCTAAAGTCACGGTCTGCAACCACTACTTTTGCGCCTTCACTTGCCAATAACTCTGCTGTGGATGCACCAATACCTGCACCTGCACCTGTTACAATCGCTACTTTATTAGATAGTTTCATAATAGTGTATTCTCCAATTTAGCTAATTCTTTGTTTAACAACTTCTTCAATACTTAATGCGGCTAACCAAGATGTTTTTGGATTTTCAGGTAATGGATTGTTTTCCAAGCGAATAGAGAATTCACCAAACTCACCCACCACAGTTAATTCATGAACATTTTTATTGATTGTTGGATCTGCAATCATTTTTACCGACGTCTTTTCAAACCCAATTCCGGCCATTGCTACTGCAGCGGTTACATTTGCATTTTTTGGATATTGCTGAGCAGATTCGAGTGCATTACCAGAAAAGATTTCAGTAGGCTGCGAAATGATATTTAGATCAAAAAGTGTTTCTGCCGGTGTGCCAACCCATGCATGTGGCGGTTTACGACCGGTATAGGTCACACGATGAATACCCGCACTTCTTGCCGCTCTCAGGGCATCAAGGCCACCAATCGCACCAGACACAAGCACTAATTCCGCACCCGAATGCTGTGTTGCCTCATCTATTTTCTGAAATAGTTGGTGATCAGAGAGTGCGCCCACAGAAACCAATACGACATCGACTCCCGCGTTCAACACAGGGGGTACAATCTCTGCCACCACTTGGTGACCTGCACATTCAATGACAAGATCCGGTTGCCAATTCAACATTGAATCGACATTAGAAAAAGTGGGGATGCCTAACTCTAACGATAGAGACTCTGACCTTGCAGGATGATCAAACCCGGCAATTTGCAAATTATCTTTATTCGTCTGTTTTAGGGTATTCAGGACTTTTCGCCCAATCGCACCTAAACCCAAAATAACAATTTTATTAATTGTTTTTTTCATGATTTGAACCTATAAATTCTTTAACAATATCTGCATATTTAGATGGGTATACATTTGGAACAAAATGCCCACCTGTCACATCAATTACTTTTGAATTCTTAATTAAAGAATTTAATTCAATGGAATGATAATAAGGAACAATCTGATCATCTAAAGAGCCGATGATTAACGCAGGATTATTTAATGAACCTATTTCATCAATTCTGTTATTGTTTAACAGCATATCTATTCTGTCTTTAATCATGACTGCATCAATTGATTGGTTTGCCTTTGTAAAATCAATTAATTCAGTAGGGGCTAAGTGCTCTGCATACCATGCAGGGGTATAGCCAATTAGCTTGGTAAAAGTGGAATACGCTTCTGTTCCTGACTTTTCCAGGATGATTTGTCTTAAATCGAAAAAATCCTTAAAGCGTTTATCTGGCTTTGCCCAAGTGCTACTTAAAATGATTTTCCTTACTCGATCAGGATGATCGAGTGCCAAATTCTGAGTCACAATGCCGCCAGTAGAGTGACCCAGAATATGAGCAGATTGAATGTCTAACTCATCAAGAATGGAAATAACAGCGTCGACAATTCCGGAAATAGTTGGCTTACCTTCCAAGCTACTTTTTCCCATACCAGGGTGATCAAATGTAATCACCTTGTATTGAGTAGCTAGATATTCAGCTGTTTTATCCCAGAAAGCAGCTAGCCCACCCAAACCAGAAATCAATACGAGTGGTTCGCCATTTCCCCTTACTTGATAATCTAGACTCATGGTTAGTCTTTCTTAGCGTCAGAAGCGAATACAGTTCTTGCTTCGATGTTTTTCACATCTTCTGGACGCTCGAATGGCTCTGGTGCTGGCTCGCCATGAACACGAACGCGACCAATATCGCGGAAGAAATCTTCTAGGCCGTTTGGTGTCATAAACCAAACCCACTTCATGTCTTTATCACTATTGTTTACAAAGCGATGTTTGCGATTTTTCCCTAGGAATAGCGTGCTGCCCGCAACCATTGGATACTCTTCACCATCGATGAACGCTTGCCCACAGCCTTCAATGATATGAAGCACTTCTTCATTGCCACCATGAGAATGCTCACGAATCACACCACCAGGTGGAAGAATTTGTGTACCTACTGAAAAACGCGCATCCATATGAACCAGAGCAGGCGCCACGCGAACAGTTGCATAGCCATTTGCTGTTTTTGGCTGCCAGTAACCAAGCTCTGTCTCGTCATTGATCATGGCAAAGTCGCCACGTTCTTTACCGTCGCCCTTCAATACTAATGCTTTAAATTCTTCAGACATGGCCACCTCTTGTAATCGCTTACATTTATAGGTAAATGTTTGAACCTAAAAATGTGTAGGTTGATAGATAAAATTGACAATAATCGTATTTGTAATCGATTACATTACATTTTGCAAGTGTTTTTTTAAACATTCAAAGTTCATCACCGCAAGATGAACACTTGTGAAGATACATTGCAGTTCATGATTGATGAGATGCTATCCAATGCTATCCACCTACGTGGAAGATTCTTTCAAACCAGCATATAAAGAAGATGCGCTATGTAGTGCAACTTTTTGTCTAACCCACGCTATTTCTTAATTGGGAAATATACTTCACAACCCGATAAATCATTGAATTAAATATACAAATCCATAATAAAAATGATTAATCAATATACAATTTAAATATAAAATTTATTTGTCATTTCATCATTCAATTGAATATCCCATTCATCACAATTTTCCCCGTTAGCTTCAGTAAACACCTCCTCTCATTTCCTATTCTTGTTCAATCAAAGAAACCGTGAAATCCGCTTATTTCTCTTTACTACAATAAAAAAAAGTCTATATTGAGAGGAAGCGGGAAAGCATTACCAAAAGTAAGGCCATAAAATAAGATATATATAACAATAATTAGGGACGGAAGCGTGTCTAGATCACCTTCATCTGAAAATGCAAGCAGGCAACATTCGCCATTTTCACATTTAATGATCACCATCACGCGTGATGAAAATGGCGTTTTAACATTGTCGAATTCGACAGGCACCCTGTCGCCCTTTTGTTCTAGCGACGTTTGCGTAGTGCCTACAGATTGTCGGCAGTTTTTCCAAGTTTATGAAAATGTTGATTCATTACTAGCGCTACTCGCAGATGACACATATATTGCTACGCCGGCCTTACTTAACCTTTTTTTAAGCAATGGCGATGTACACCAATTACATTTGATTCCATGCCCAGAAATAAGTCAGGCAGGCTTGCATACTTGGAAAGGGCTGATTCTTGATATTAGCCAATCCTACTCCACCGCTAACTACCACCAAACCCTACTAGACAACACGCCTTACCATATTTGGATGAAAGATATTCAAGGTAGGCTGTTAGCGAGTAATCAATATTATGCAAGCCAATTTGGGCTAAGTTCACCGACAGAACTGGTTGGTAAAACAGACTTTGAAATTCACACGGAAGAACACGCCAAGAAATTTCAAGAAGATGATCAGCGTGTTATTCAGAGTGCAAAAGCAATCTCGGTTGAAGAATCTTATTTAGATGATAATGGCAATATTGCATGGGCAGAAACGCACAAATCGCCTGTTATAGTAGATGGTAAAGTCATTGGTACGGTGGGATATTCTAGAGACATTACCGAGAGGAAGTTGCTAGAAGACCACCTGTTTCTGAATGAGTTTGCGCTAGCGCATGCTAAAGATGCCGTTTTTATCTCGGATGCCACGCAAAATCATCGTTTTATCTATGTCAACAAAGCCGCTTGTGAGCATCTTCAATACGATAAAGACGAACTACTCAGCCACACACAAAATGATATTTGCCCTGAATTTTCTGAAATTGAGATTCAACGCCTTGCAAGAACAGATGGTAAATCGACTGAAACCGGTTTATGTTATGAAACCGACTATCGCCGGAAAGATGGATCCTTCTTTCCAGTAGAAGTACACAGTACTATTTTGCAATACCAAGGCCAGACGCTTTTTTTCTTGATTGCTCAAGATATTACCGAGCAACGAAAAACTCAAACCGATCTTTATCTAAACAAATTTATCTTAGATTTAATCCAAGATGCGGTCTATCTGATCTCTACAGAAGCACCTTACCACTTTGTGCATGTAAATCAGCGTGCATTGGAGTATTTGCAGTACTCAAGAGAAGAACTATCTGGCTTTTCACCTTTAGATATTGACCCTAACCTATCGGGCCCAACACAGCTACGCCAGATTTTATCGGGGTTGAAAGCAGATGAAACGTTATCTTTTGAAACTAGTCATCAGCGCAAAGACGGTAGTACTTACCCTGTAGAAGTCAGAACTCGATTAGTTTCTTACCAAGGTACCAATCTCTCTTTAGCGATTGCGACCGATTTAACCGAACGTAAGATTTCAGAAAATAAGCTCTTAGAACGTCAGCAGTTCTTACAGTCTTTACAAAATTCTATCCCTATCCCTATGTATTACAAAGACTTACTAGGGGTCTACCATGGGATCAACCAAGCTTGCCGAGATTTTTTTGGTTTTTCTGATGATGACATTGTTGGTAAAACCAACTTTGATATATTCACCGAGCAAACGGCCTCACTTCACCGCAGCATGGACAATACGGTCTTACATCTTGGTACGTCGATTCAGTACGATGACAAATTACCCAATGCCCAAGGCGAGCTAAGAGACTTACGTTTTCACAAAGCATTGTACCGAGATCAAGAAGGTACGCCGCAAGGCATTATTTGCGCGTATCTTGATATGACAGAACAGCGCAAAGCAGAGAAAGCACTGACTGAACGCGAGTACGAATATCGTACCTTGGTTGAAAATACGTCCGACATGATTGCGCGTTTTGATCTGGACTTAAAATTGCGCTATGCCAACCCAGCGTTTGTAAATGCCTATGCAAGAAAAGGGCAAAACTTAATTGGGCAGTCGTCTACAGAGATTTTTGAAACGGAATCGCATTGTTTGTATTCGCAATTGCTGATTCAATCGATCGCCACGAAAAAAGAGCTTTCTACCCAGTATAAATGGTTAGATGACGCTGACCATGAAAACTGCGCCATGCTGACGTTTACGCCTGAAGTTGACCGGCAAGGTAAAGTGTCCTCCATTTTGGTGGTGGGCAGGGATATCACAGAACAATACGAATACCAGCAAAAAACGCATCAGATGGCGTACTTTGATCAGCTAACGGGGTTGGCTAATCGCGCTCATTTTAACGAGATGCTAAAAATTTATGTTTCTACCCCAACCAAAGAAGGTGATTGTATTTTAGTTACCGTTTTGGACATGGATAGATTCAAAGAGGTAAACGATAGTCTTGGCCACCCGGTTGGTGACCAACTATTAGCCAGTGTCGCTGAACGGCTAAAACAACAACTTCCCACCCATGCTACGCTAGCAAGACTAGGGGGAGATGAATTTGCCATTCTGATTCCAGTTAAAAATACGCCAGAAACCATCGAACCGATTGCGAATATTGTATTAGAGGCATTTAAAACACCGTTCCCTGTTTCTGGCTATGAACTTCACACCTCATGCAGTATCGGAATATCACGATACCCGGTAGATAGTGACAACGCAGACGATCTCATCCGCTTTGCAGACGTGGCGATGTATGAAGCCAAAAAAGCAGGCCGTAACTGCTTTGCTATCTATACCGAAGCACTGTCTCGCCAATTAGATGAGCGAATGGAAATGGAGTCTGAACTCCGCCAAGCATTGTCTAAACAAGAATTCGCCCTCTTCTATCAACCTAAAATTTGTTTGAAATCCGGCAAAACGATTGGTTCTGAAGCATTGCTTCGTTGGATTCATCCAAGCAAAGGGATTATTTCACCACTTAAATTTATCCCCCTAGCAGAAGAATGCGGGCTGATTGTAGAGATTGGCAAATGGGTCATTGGCGAAGCGTGCAAAATGGCGGTTCGCTGGAACCAAGTTGGCGAACACAAAGTCGCGATTAACCTTTCTGCAAAACAATTTCAATCAGAAACCCTTGTTGCCGATGTGAAATCGATGATGGAAGCTACTGGCTGCCACCCAGACTGGATTGAATTAGAAATTACAGAAAGCTTGTTGTTAGAAGACGATGTGGACGTATTACACACATTAAAACAATTCCGAGACGCAGGCATCTCGATTGCGATTGATGACTTTGGTACAGGGTATTCGTCTTTAAGCTACCTTGCTAAATACCCAATTGATACCTTAAAAATTGATCGATCATTTATTAATAGTATTCAGACCGACCCTCAACGCGCGGGGCTGGTCAAAGCGATTTTCTCTATTGCTAGGTGTTTAAATCAATCGGTTGTCGCGGAAGGTGTGGAAACACAAGATCAGCTAGATTTTCTGACGGATCTTGATTGTGAATATGCTCAAGGCTATTTATTTAGTATGCCGGTGAACGCAGAAAGCCTAGAACAAAATAAGGAATGGCCAGCGGTAGTAAAAGGTATTGCGAAATCGTGTTCAACATCATTAAGTACATAAAAGACAACAAGTAGCATCAAGATACAATTAGAAGCAAAATCTAATGCTACTTGTTTTGGTGGGTAGTTCTATTTATTTCTTGTATGGTGATTCACCACCCAATGAATCATTGGTATGTTCAGATAAGTTTTTACAGATGCATTCTTCTGTCGAACAGCGGTTTCTAGTCGATTTAATCCACGCATCGTCTTTCCATTTTTGATGGTTCACTTCTGAACCGGTCGCATTTTCCGTTGCATAGACATACGCTTTTGTATCTAGTACTTCCATCGCCGCTAGCGTTTTATTGCCGCAAATTTTCTTTTCAGCAGCATTTTTAGTCCTGTTGCATTGAATGGAAGATGGCACGTCTTTGTAAGATGAGTTCAATTGCTCGATTTTACTTTGGATGGTAGCCAGTTGAATGTTGTCTAAACAAGCAGCAGAAGAAGAGACTGACAACGCCAGCAAAGCGATTGCAGATAAAGAGTTAAGCAGTTTTTTCATAATATATAAATGTGATGAGTAAATATAAAAACACCATCATTTTATGACATTTAGCTTTTAATGAGTAAATTCTTTTACCCACATGCGATACCCACTTCATTCATCAAGCTAAAAAACTATTGCGCCAGAGGGGAGAAAGCAGCGGAAGGTAGCCCTGACGAACTCCGTAAATACAAGGTTTCAATATCTTTTTTGGGTGGCGCACCAAAAAGCCGGCTGTATTCTCGGCTAAATTGAGAGGGGCTTTCGTACCCTACTTTAAAAGCAGCTGCAGCGGCATCTATCTTATCGTTTAACATTAAGCGGCGTGCTTCGGTTAGGCGTAGCCATTTTTGGTATTGCAACGGGCTCATGAGGGTTTGCCGTTTGAAATGAAAATGTAGGCTAGAAGTACTCATCTGAATGCTATCGGCTAATTCACTAATCTGTAGCGGATGCATAAAGTTTTGCTTTAACCAATCAATCACTTTCGCAATTCGCTGACTATGGCTGCCAACCGCAGCCATCTGGCGTAAGCGGAAAGATTGATCCGAAAGTAATAATCGGTAGTGAATTTCGCGTTTAATTAGCGGGGCCAGGATAGGAATAGACGCCTGATCATCTAATAATTCAAACAGACGGCGAAATGCATCTAGTAACGGCGTGGTAACTGTGCCGACATCCATTCCCGCTTGGGAAGCCCCTATTTCATTAGACACAGGGCAACCTTCTGCCAATAATTGGGCAATCAGATGAAAATCTAATTTAAAGACAAACCCCAAACAAGGAAGCGATGGACTTGCTTCTATTACTTGTGTAGAGGCGGGTAAATCGAGCGAGGTTATTAAAAAGTGCTGGCGGTTATACATAAACGCATCGTCACCCAATATCATCTGCTTTGCGCCTTGTAACACAAACACTACACTAGACTCCACCATGCAAACACAAGGATCGGTGGGGGCTTCACGCCGAAAAAGGAATAGATCTTCTACTGCAGTAGCCACATCCTCTTTTCCCACAGAGCGTTTGCTAACAGAATGAATTAGTGTCTGATTAAGAACCGACTCAAACCCCATGTCTTATCCCTTTACCCATTGAATTACCCGATTGCATCGTAAAACGATTCTGCCAGATATCCTCTCGCGCGCAAGCGGTCCACACATATTTCCAACAGAATTTGGAGGATTAGGCAATAAACCGAGAGGTTTAGGATATGCAATCAAACCAAATAAGCGCGATGCTATTGGCTGAAAAACCAATCAACAAAGGAGCCGTCATGAGCACCGTAAAATCATACGCCGCGTTAGATCAGCATAGCCCACTTGTCCCATTTACATTTGAACGCCGAGCGTTAAACCCTGACGATGTTCAGATTGATATTCTTTATTGTGGTGTGTGCCACTCTGATTTACATACCGCCCGCAACGAGTGGTACAACACCCTTTACCCATCAGTACCGGGGCACGAAATTGTCGGTAAAGTTACCGCCGTTGGTAATGAAGTAAGCCAATTTAAAGTAGGTGACATTGCAGGGGTTGGCTGCATGGTAGATAGTTGTGGCCACTGCAATCCATGTGAAGAAGGGGAAGAACAATTTTGTGAAAATGGCTTCACCGGCACCTATAATGGCCCGTTATTTGGCGGTGAAAACACCTTTGGCGGTTATTCGCAACGCATTATTGTGAAATCGGACTTTGTGCTGCATGTATCGCATTCTGAATCCCAACTCGCCGCTGTTGCGCCACTACTTTGTGCAGGCATTACCACCTACTCCCCGCTAAAACGCTGGGGAACTGGGCCCGGCAAAAAAGTAGGTATCGTCGGATTAGGTGGTTTAGGCCATATGGCTGTGAAAATCGCACATGCCATGGGTGCTGAAGTGGTTTTATTCACCACCTCACAAAGTAAAGTGGCAGATGCAAAACGCTTGGGGGCGGATGAGGTCTGCATTTCTACCGACCCAGATCAAATGGCTGCTTACGCAAGCAAATTAGACTTTATTTTAAATACCGTCGCTGCCCCGCATTCACTTGATCCATTTCTTAACCTGCTAAAAACAGGTTGCACCATGACCATGGTTGGCGCGCCAGCAGAGCCACATCCCTCACCGAATGTATTTGGATTAATTCTAAAACGCCGCAGCTTGGCAGGCTCACTTATTGGGGGCATTAAAGAAACCCAAGAAATGCTAGATTTCTGCGCGAAACATGACATTGTTTCCGATATTGAAATCATCCCAATGAATTACATCAATAAAGCCTATGAACGCATGTTAAAGAGCGATGTGAAATACCGCTTTGTATTGGACTTAAGCACCATCTAACAAAGTGTAGTTTCAAAAAAAAGCGACAAGTGCGTGCTTGTCGCTTTTAGGTTACACCGCAATAAAAGTGTACAAAAACTCACTAACTAACCATCTTAAAATTACTAGATTTTATGAATCGACCGCCTCCAATACTCATGAAATCAGCCATATTTACATCTATTGAAGATGACTCTTCATTCCTAATGATTGATTCACGATCAATATTATTAGGAATGGAAAATTCACCATACAAATACTTTGACACAATCTGCACTGCAGTTGGAAAATTCATAAAAAACCTTATAATTTTTTAATTTTATTTGTTAATTACAAAACCAGAATAAAAATCACCACATGTTGACAAAACATAGTACACACCTCCAAATTTCGTGATTTCATTTTTCGATATTCTTCTTTCGTTTATTTGTGACACCTTAATATTGACCCATCTTTCGAAATCTAAGTGACGTACTCTTTCTTTATGAAAATTTGTAATAACACCATGATCATCACGAAATCCATTAAAATCATAACTATCACTATAAGGTGACCTTACAACATATCTAGACTTAGATTTATATAAACCCTCATAAAAATCACCAATAAAATTCAATTTATCATAACGTTTTTTTAATTCAACATTACTATTGACATCCAATATCTCATCATCACCCAATGAAATGAAAGAAAAAAAATTTAGCGGATCAACAATAATCAATGTGCTTTTTTCAAAAAAAGCATCATTCTTAATTTCATCTATATCACCAGAGCTTTTTATTCTTATTTTGCGCAAACCATTAAATTTAAAAACATTCCCCTTTTTTACCAAGTCAATTTTTTTATCAAAATCAATGTACTCACCAACCAGATAGAATTCCAATCGATTAAAATCAGGAAAATCATCTCTGAAGCCATCAATGCTATCTTTGTAATAAGTTTTAATCCATCTAGATCTTAACTCATTTGGACCTAATACACGGTTATCTTTATAGCAACGACCAGTTTTATTATATTCAATTGAACCAAGTGCTAACAGCCAAATTGCAAAAATAAAACCAAAAATTACCGTTATTATTATTTTAAATTTATTTTTCACTTAGGCTCCAAAATTACATATTTAAGACTATGTATCATCATATAGATACTTAGATACAATCTCTAAAAAGGTAGTAAAACACATCAAGAAAACTCAAATATATAATTATGTCTAATTTATGTGGATAGGCGTCGAATATGAAACACCACAATAGTTAATACAACACATAATCCAAAACAGAATTGCCACAAGCCCCTACGACATAATATACATTTGGACCATTCACACTTAAATTATCGTAAACTATCCTAGAATCATTTACATCTTCAACCATATCAACAATCAATTGATCCAATTTCTTATTATGATATTTATCATCGCTATCATCTTTGATCTTTTCATATTCAAGATACGTTTTTCCATACCTATAATGATATACATACATTTCAGAAAAAAAACGTTCATTATTATGCAATAATAAATCATTAAAATTATATTTTGTTTTTTCTTCGTATTTTTTTATTATCCCATTAAAAATTTTTTTGTTATTCTTCAAATTATATATTTTGATGTCTTCAGAATTAGCAAATGAAAAAAAGTTAATCGGATCCTGAACGATAAATGAAACCCCATTTTTTATACTATCATCCCCAATTTTATCTATATCTTCATCTTCTTTTACTTCTTTCTTCCCAATTCCATTAAAATCAAAAACCTGTTTATTTTTAATAAGCGTAATTTGATCATCAAAACCTAAGGTTTTATTTACAATAAAAAACTTTAGACGTCTAGAGTCAACATAATCATCTCTTATTTCTTCCATTTTTTTCTTTATTAAATACCTAAACCATCGAGCCTTCAATTCATCATCACTTAGCACTCGGTTATCCTTGTAGCAACGGCCAGTTTTATTGTATTCTATTGCACCAAGCCCTAGTAGCCAAAGTACAAAAACACTCACCAAAACTACCGTTAACATTATTTTAAATTTACTTTCCATTTACATTAACAATCACAATAAAATACATATTTCCACGAAAATTTTTAAAATTGACTACTTGCTTTAACTCTTATTAATTTATTAAACAGCATATAAAATATATATAAAGAATCCAAAACAGACCAAATAATGATTAAATAAATTCCAACATTACTTTTTGCTCTCATATAGCCAACTATTGATTGTTCGTATGAACGATATACAACTCCTCTACTAGATATTTGATAGCAAGCATACCCTGAACGAAGCGTTTGGCTACTTGGATACATCCAAACCTCTCCTTTTTTTCCAGATAGCCAACGTAGCATTGCAATATCTGCAGAGTGCTGTTTTTCCAGTTCTATATCTAAATTTTTTATAGTATCTATATGTTGACTGGCATACGTTCTTAAGCAATTGTAATCGCCTAGAAGCTTACACGTACAATCATGAATTTTTCCATTTTTATCAACTATAGAAATTCCATAATCGTTTTTTTTATTTATCAAAATCGTTGAATTTAAGTATTTACCATCAACAATTACAACCTCATTCTTTTCAGGGATTTTTTGCTCAAAAGCATATATATCATCAAACAAAAAAACGAATATTGACAATTTAGCAAACAAAAAAGAAACTCTTTTATTACTTGAATAACAAAAACAGGAAAACATAAACACAAACAAAAACACTAAATGCCAATTTACAAAAACACATCCAATTAAAACCCAAACAATAAATACAAAGTAATTATACTTACAATTAAAAAACAAAGATCCTACACAAAAAACAAATACCGCACTAACAACATCTAAAGCAACAAAAGCAAGAATTGAAGAAAACCATAAAATCCATCTATAATCTTTGAAATTTTCATAAATATTCATACAGAAGTATTTATAAATTATTAATCCCGATATAGTCAGCCTTTTAGATTTTAAATTTTTAAACATGATTGCTTTTTTCACAGGGGTGATAGGGGTAAATCTAGACAGCGAACGATAAATCTCTTTATCACCAAATAAATTTTCATAGCATATTTATATTGCATAAAACAGATTCGACCAAAATTTGACCTTTCATGTCAAGTAAATTTTTGTAAGCTTGATTGACATGAAAATCATCTTGAAACAAGAAATAGTTGATGCACGCTACTAAGGCGTACTAAATGTAAAATTTAGAACAATAGTGGAATCAGTCGCTGGCTGATGGGATAACAAACGCACGCGTTTACGGCGTGCGTAGTTATAGATTGATGATGATAGTTGCAGTTCTCTATTGAAATTATTCAGTAATCGCCCTCGCCCTACCCGTTTTACTCCCCAATGGCCGTCCCAGCTGGTGGGAGATCCATAACGCGGTTTGGACGATTTGATCTAGGTCTACGCCGGTTTCTACGCCTAACCCTTGCATTAGCCATAGCACATCTTCTGTTGCGACATTGCCGCTAGCGCCCGGTGCGTAGGGGCAGCCGCCTAGGCCGCCCACAGAAGCATCAAACGTGGTGATGCCCATTTGCCATGCGGCATAGATATTGGCAATGCCCATGCCGTAGGTATCGTGAAAATGGCCAGCGAGTAATTTGGCGGGGATGTTTTTTTGGACGGTGACAAGCATTCTTTTGACACGTTCTGGCGTGCCGGTGCCGATGGTATCGCCTAGGCTAATTTGGTAGCAGCCTAAATCTAGTAATTGTTGGGCAATGTCTGCAGTTCTGGCGGGGGTAATGGGGCCTTCATAGGGGCAATCGATCACCGTTGAAAGGTAGCCTCGAATGGCGATATTGTGGCGCAAGCATTCGTTAATCACTGGTATAAACCGTTGAATAGATTCTGCAACGGTGCATTGAATATTCTTTTGGGTAAAACTATCTGAGGTTGCCGTAAAAATGGCGATTTCTTTCGCGCCGGCTTCGATTGCGGCTTCTAACCCTTGTAAATTTGGGACCAACACAGGGTAACGGATATCGGCATTTAGGTCTAACCCGGCCATCACCGCTTGGTTATCTGCCATTTGCGGAATACGTTTTGGTGAAACAAAGGCGGTGGCTTCGATGGTTTTCAGCCCAGCACCAGCTAGGCGTTGTATGAGTTCGAGTTTCGTTTCTGTTGCGATGCTAGTGGTTTCATTTTGTAGGCCATCTCTTGGGCCTACTTCGACGATGTTTACTTTAGGATTATCCATTTTTTTCACCCTCTGCTAGCAATTGCACCAACAAGACATCGGCGGTGATTTGTTCGCCCACGTCATAACAATAGGCTTCTAGTACCCCATCATTTGGTGAGGTAATGGTGTGTTCCATTTTCATGGCTTCTAGGATTAGTAACGGTTGTCCTTTTTTTACGGTACTTCCGGGTTTGGCTAAATGCGCTATTATTTTGCCTGGCATTGGCGCATGTAGCCCACCTGCGGCTTCTACGGTTTGGGCAATCGCCATCGGGTCTTCTGGCGTCATCACATATTGGTTTGCCCCCTGCCAATAATGATAGCTACTGCCAAAACGATACACAGGATAGCGATAAGATGCCGAAAGCTGTATTTCCCCTCTCTGATCTTGCCATTTCACACTAGCCAATATGGAAGTCCCCCCAAAGAGGGCAACGACCCCATCCGCTTCTTTTTTCAGTGATACCGATACTGTTTGTTGGGTGGGTTGAGAAAAACACAGCGTAATGGTTTGAGAAAACTCGCCGCTATTGCGCCAATCATCTCCCATTTGCCACGGGGAATTCGTGGTTTGTTGTCTTTGGTAATAAAAATGGGCAATTGCTAATTGGCAAATGACCGCTTCTGATAGTGCAATCTGCGTCGGCAATAGGCTTGCCTGATTTGCTTCGATAAGACTAGTGGATAAGTTAGCGGTAGAAAAATCGTCCGAACTCGCTAATGCATATAAAAAAGGTAAATTGTGCTTTACCCCAACAACGCGATAATTCGCAATCGCCTCTTTCAGCCTAGTGAGCGCGGTGGTTCTATCCTCCCCCCAAACGATTAATTTGGCAATCATCGGATCATAAAATGGGGATATTTCGTCACCCGTTTCTACGCCCGTATCCACTCGGATAGTATCGCTTGCAGCAGGGAGCGATACCCAGTGTAGATGACCAATTGACGGTAAGAAACCGGCGCTTGGGTCTTCTGCGTAGATACGCGCTTCGATGGCATGCCCATTTAGTGGTATCTCGGCTTGGCTAAGTGGCAGCGGTAGACCGGCAACTACTTTTAGTTGCCACTCGACGAGATCTAAGCCGGTGATCATTTCGGTAACGGGGTGCTCTACCTGCAGGCGGGTATTCATTTCCATAAAATAAAAGTCGCCACTCGGGCCAACAATAAACTCTACTGTCCCCGCTCCTTGGTAGTTCACGGCTTTGGCGGCGGCAACGGCGGCTTCACCCATCGCTTTTCTGCGTTCAGACGTCATACCGGGTGCGGGGGCTTCTTCTAATACTTTTTGATGACGGCGTTGAACCGAGCAATCTCTTTCTTGCAGGTAAACGACATTCCCATGCTGATCGCCAAACACTTGGATTTCGATATGTCGAGCGGGGCTGATATATTTCTCGATGAGGACTTGATCATCCCCAAAGCTATTTTTGGCTTCGCGTTGGCAACTGGCTAGCGCATCTAGAAACTGGCTAGACTCATCTACCCGACGCATCCCTTTTCCGCCACCACCCGCACTGGCTTTAATTAACACCGGGTAGCCGATTTGATCCGCGGCTTGGTGGAGAAAATCTGGAGACTGTTCTTCACCGTGATAACTAGGGGTAAGGGGTACACTTGCGGCTTCCATCAAGCGTTTTGCGGCAGACTTTGACCCCATGGCGGCAATGGCTTCTGGCGTTGGGCCAACAAATAAAATACCGGCTTCTTTACATGCCAAGGCGAATTGTTCATTTTCAGAGAGAAAACCATAACCGGGGTGAATAGTGGTTGCGCCAGTTTGTTTGGCTGCGGCTAAGATTTTATCAATACACAGGTAGCTTTCTTTTGCTGCAGATGGGCCGATGAAAATGGCTTCGTCTGCTAATCGCACATGGCGTGCCGCTTTATCAGCTTCCGAATAAACGGCAACAGTCAGAATCCCCATCGCCTTTGCGGTACGAATCACTCGGCAAGCGATTTCGCCACGGTTTGCAATCAGTAGTTTGTGAATAATTGGTGTGGTCATGTTGCCTTACCCTCTTTTCCCTCCTCCAACATCTGCGATAGCAGCCTGTCTGCGGAGGGTGGTTTTATTGTCTTTTTCCTACCCTATCTAGGTAGTTTGGCTGCCGTCACCTTCACCCCATCTCTTTCTTTTTAGGGGAAAAAGTACTTATTTACTAGGATTTACTAGGCGGTAATGTCCAAGCTGCGGGGCGTTTTTCTAGAAAGGCGGCTAGCCCTTCTCTCCCTTCTGCAGACGACCGGTGTTTTGCTATCCGGCTAGCGGTATCGGCTAGGCATTCATCGCTCAGTAAAGTACGGCCAATGTCCCGAATGAGCGCTTTGCAAGCGGTTTGGGCAACTGGTGCGCCAGCAAGTAAAGACGAGACTAATTGCTGAACCACCGTATCTAATGCTTCTGGCGTGGTGACTTCGTGCAATAAGCCAATCCGCAGTGCAGTGAGTGCATCAAAACGTTCTGCCGTCTGAAAATACCGATAGGCTTGTCTTTCCCCAATCGCACGAATTACATATGGCGCAATGGTGGCGGGGATTAAGCCTAATCTCACCTCTGAAGTAGCAAAGGTGGCGTTATCTGCCGCCACGGCCATATCACATGCAGAGACTAAGCCAAGCCCGCCACCTATTGCTGCGCCCTGTACGCGTGCGATGGTGGGTTGGGGTAAGGTAGCCAGCGCCCGTAACATATTGGCTAGTTTTAAGGCATCGGCTTGGTTTTCTGCTTCAGAGGCTTCGCCTTGTTGTTGCATCCAGTTGAGATCAGCACCAGCAGAAAAGTTTTTTCCACTGCCGCTTAATATCACGACGCGAATATCAGAAGAGGCGCGAATGGCATCGCACACCAGGTGAAGTTCTGTGATGAGTTGCGCGTTAAAGGCGTTATGGACAGTTGGCCGTTGTAAAGTGATGGTTGCCACGCCATTTTCTACCTGCAGCGCTAACATTTCCGTGTTTGGGAGCATAAATAGTGTGTTCATCTTCCATCCTACATCCGGAAAACGCCGAAGCGGGTATCGGGAATGGGGGCATTTAGGGCGGCAAAGAGTGACAAACCCAAGGTGCGCCGCGTTTGTGCGGGGTCGATAATGCCATCGTCCCACAATCTGGCTGTGGCGTAGTAAGGGTGCCCTTGCGTTTCATACTGTTCGATGATTGGCGCTTTAAACGCTGCTGCGGTTTCTTCTGTCCACGGTTTTCCCTCTTGTTCTGCGCGTTCTTGCTGAACGGTAGCTAGCACACTTGCGGCTTGCTCTCCGCCCATCACAGAAATCCGCGCATTGGGCCACATCCATAAAAACCGGGGGGAATACGCCCGCCCACACATACCGTAATTACCCGCCCCAAAAGAGCCACCAATCACCGTGGTGATCTTGGGTACTTGTACGGTAGACACTGCCGTCACCATTTTGGCGCCATCTTTGGCGATCCCCGCGTTCTCGTACTTTTTACCGACCATAAAGCCGGTGATATTTTGTAGGAACATGAGCGGGATTTTTCGTTGGCCACACAGCTCGATAAAATGCGCGCCTTTTAATGCGGCTTCGGAAAACAATATCCCATTGTTTGCCAAAACCCCGACCGTTTGGCCGTATAAATCGGCAAAGCCCGTTACTAAGGTGCTGCCGTACCTTTGTTTAAATTCATCAAACCGAGAACCATCTACTACACGGGCGATGATTTCTCTGACATCAAACGGTTTGCGGCTATCTTTTGGCAAAATGCCATAGAGTTCTGCCGGATCATAAATAGGTGGCTCTACGCCTGTTAGGCTTAGGGAACTGCTGAGTGAACTAACCGGTTGATTGAGCCTTGTCACAATTTGCCGTGCAAGTGCCAATGCATGCGCATCATTTTCTGCCAGGTAATCTGCTACGCCAGAAAGCCTAGTGTGAACATCCCCTCCGCCTAGCGCCTCTGCGGATACCACTTCCCCTGTCGCTGCTTTGACTAGCGGTGGTCCCCCCAGAAAAATGGTGCCTTGTTGATTCACGATGATGGTTTCGTCCGACATGGCAGGGACATAAGCACCACCCGCCGTGCAGCTACCCATTACCACCGAGATTTGGGGAATCCCTTTGGCCGACATATTGGCTTGGTTAAAGAAAATACGGCCAAAATGATCTCTATCTGGGAAGACTTCATCTTGTTTGGGCAAAAAGGCCCCGCCAGAATCCACCAGATACACACATGGCAGCCGGTTTTGGTCGGCAATTTCTTGGGCACGAAGGTGCTTTTTGACGGTCATCGGGTAATAGGTGCCTCCTTTTACCGTCGCATCATTCGCCACGATCATGCAAAGCGTACCGTTGATTTGGCCAATACCGGCAATCATGCCTGCCGATGGGGAATCGCCATCGTACATTCCCCATGCTGCCATTTGGCCAATTTCTAAAAAGGGTGAGCCTGGGTCTAGTAGCTGATTTACCCTATCTCTAGGTAATAATTTTTGCCTTGCTAGGTGTTTGGCTCTGGCTTTTTCTCCACCGCCTAAGCTCACCTCGGCTACTTTGTCTTTCCAATCTTGCACCAATTGCCGCATGTGCAGATCATTCTCTTTAAATGCCTCGCTTTGAGTGCGGATTTGGCTCTGGATAACGGTCATGTTGAATCCTTATTTTTCTTATTTAGCGTCGCGATGCTTGTTGCCCATCTAGAGAAGGCTCATTAACTCTCTACCAATCAGCATGCGGCGAATTTCAGACGTGCCGGCGCCAATTTCATATAACTTGGCGTCTCGCCATAGTCGGCCGGTGGGATAATCGTTGATATAGCCATTACCACCGAGCGCCTGAATCGCCTCTCCTGCCATCCATGTGGCTTTTTCTGCCGAATACAAAATCGCACTGGCGGCATCTTTGCGGAGCGATCTATCGCCATGTGGTAAAGCATCACACTGTTTTGCCACCCCATACACCAAGGCTTTCGATGCCATCCAAGTCGAATACATATCTGCCAACTTGCCCTGCATTAGCTGAAAATCCCCAATAGACTGGCCAAATTGTTTGCGCTCTTTCAGGTAGGGCAACACGACATCCATACAGGCAGCCATAATCCCAAGCGGCCCGCCAGATAGCACGGTACGTTCGTAATCTAGCCCGCTCATTAGCACTTTGGCACCACTCCCTACCCCGCCTAAGACATTCTCTGTGGGGACTTCACAATCATCAAAAAAGAGTGGATAGGTGTTGGAGCCTCTCATGCCTAGTTTGTCTAGGTGATGCCCGTGGCTAAAGCCTTTCATCCCTTTTTCGATAATGAAGGCGGTCATGCCTTTCGCGCCTGCGCTCATGTCGGTTTTGGCATACACCACCAAGGTATCGGCATCGCCACCGTTGGTAATCCACATCTTGCTACCGTTGAGTACAAACCTATCCCCTTTTTGCTCTGCCTTTAGCTTCATGCTCACCACGTCTGAGCCAGCATTTGGTTCAGACATCGCTAAAGCGCCAATGTGTTCTCCGCTAATTAGCTTGGGTAAATAGCGTTCTCTTTGGGCTTCACTGCCATTTTTGTAGATTTGATTAACGCAAAGATTGGAGTGCGCGCCATAAGATAAGGCGACAGAGGCGCTTGCTCTAGAGATTTCCTCCATCGCAATCACGTGTGCCATATAGCCCATGTTTGTCCCACCATAGGCTTCTGAAACGGTCATCCCTAGTAAGCCCATCTCCCCGAATTTTTTCCACATATCGGCTGGAAAAAGATTGGTTTGGTCTATTTCTGATGCCCTAGGCGCTAATTCGGCCGAGACAAAGTCTCTTACCGCTGCGCGAAGCATGGCGTGTGTGTCATCTTCACCAAACGGTAAGGCAATCTGATCCAACATACTAACGGCGCTCATGTGAACCCCCTCTATCGGCTTTTATTCGAGTTTTGTTCGAGTTATCTGTTTGTGGTAGCGGTGGCAATTGTCTGTGGCTGGTGCTGGTCAATCGACGCTTTACTAGCAGCCACTAGTGCAGATAAGCGCACTTGCCGGTGCTGATACGCCAATACCATGGCAGCTGCTTTGACATGCCCAAAGCCTTTCACCTGACTAGGCCACTCTAGGAAATGAATGACCTTTTCCACATCGACTTGCGGTAGGTATTTCATTACCGATTCGACATCACTCATATAGTCATCACGCAGTTGCCTTTCGGCTTTGCGCTCTTTGGTGCGACCAAAGACATCTAGCCATGTCCCACGGAAGCGCCTCATCCAAGCTAGCGCTTTAAAGCCTTTTAGCAACCACTGCCCATAGACAGACTTCACCGGCACGCCTTTGGCGTTATGCTTTGCCATCAGTGGTGGCGCTAAGTGAAACTTCAGTTGGAAATCACCTTCGAAAGATGCCTTCACCTGCGCGATAAAATCGGTATCGGTATAAAGCCGTGCGACTTCATATTCGTCTTTATAAGCCATCAAGGAAAAAAGCTGATTCGCAACGGTTTCAGCCAAGCGCTGACCGCCTTTGGTTAAAGCATGCCGTACGAGCACCTGAAAAGCCTCTGCATAATCGGCATCTTGATAATCCGTCAGTCGTTTGACACGATCAGTTACTAATTCGTCGATGGTTTTTGTTGTGCGTTTTAGCCAATGCACCATGGCGACATCGGGCATCCCTGCGGCAAGTTTGACGGCGGTAAGATCGACAACGGCTTTGCGCCCCCAAGCAAAGGCGGCCAAGTTCATCTCTACACTCACTTCGTTTAGACGAATCGCCGCTTCAATCGAGGCAACAGAGAGTGGAATCCAACCTTGTTGCCATGCATACCCCAGCACAAACATATTGGTCGCCAAGGCATCACCAAACAAGGCAGTGGCTAATTGGGTAGCATTTACGGTAGCGACTTGCAAACTACCGTGTTCCACCCTATCGAGCAGATTGGCGGGTTGTGCATCCCAATCTCGATTTTGGGTAAACGCGCCAGTAGGAGATATATGGGTATTAATCAGGCTCCGGCTTCGCTCTGGGGTGAGCATATTCATCACATCTTTGCTGGCGCTGACAACTAAATCCCCGCCTAGCAGTACATCGGTATCACCTCCGGCAATACGGGCAGAATGCAAGTTGGCTGGGGTTAAGCCAATTTTGACATGCGAGGTGACTGATCCTCCTTTTTGCGCCAACCCTGCCATATCCAGCACCAGCACCCCCTTACCTTCTATATGGGCAGCCATGCCTAATAAAGCGCCAATGGTGACCACCCCAGTACCGCCCACACCAGTAATCAGAATGTTATAAGCGTGTTTGCCTAATACGGGTAAGGTAGGCTCCGGCAGATTGCCAACCGGTGCCAACGCTTTCGGTTGGGCTTTTTTCAGTTGGCCACCTTCAATGGTGACAAAGCTAGGACAAAAACCGCGCAAGCAAGAGAAATCTTTATTGCAAGCCGACTGATCGATCGTGCGCTTACGGCCAAGCGGAGTTTCTAATGGCAAAATCGACACGCAATTCGATTGTTTTCCGCAATCGCCACAGCCTTCGCACACATGCGGGTTGATCATGACGCGACGAGGTGGATCAACCAGCACTTGCCGTTTACGGCGGCGGCGTTTTTCTGCCGCACACGTTTGGGCATATAGAATGACCGAAACGCCTTTTTCCTCTCTGAGCTGCTCTTGTATCGCCATCATGTCATCACGGTGATGCACCGATACACAGTCTGGTAAACCGCCTTCGGTCTCGAAGTGGAACGGGTCATCCGACACCAAACAAATACGATCGACCCCTTCGGCATGCACCATGCGGGCAATTTGCTGAACACTTGGCGCACCTTCTACGGGTTGCCCGCCTGTCATCGCCACCGCATCATTAACCAGGATTTTATAAGTGACATTTACCCCTGTCGCAATGGCGTAGCGAAGTGCCAAAGAGCCGCTATGCATCAACGTACCATCGCCCAAGTTCACAAACACATGTTTAGTTTTGGTAAACGGTGCCTGGCCAATCCATGCCACACCTTCGCCACCCATCTGGCTAAAGGTTTCTGTGCGGCGGTTCATCCACATCGCCATATAGTGGCAACCAATCCCAGCTAGGGCGCGACTGCCTTCTGGTACTTGGGTAGATGTATTGTGTGGGCAGCCAGAACAAAAATACGGGACGCGCTGCGCGAGGCTTTTATCAGGACGGACAAAGCCTTCAGATGCGGTGCACACAATATGGTGAGCAGACACCAGCGACATGAATCGCTCATCCCCGCACACTTTGGCTAACCGGTTGCCAATTACACAGGCGATTGTCGTTGGGGTGAGCTCCCCATTAGGAGAGAGCAAAATTCCACTTTTCGGGACCTTCACCCATTCGCCGGTTTCATCGTACTTACCCACCACCCTTGGGCGGTTTGGCGCGTTATATAGGTGCTCTTTTATTTGGTACTCTAGGATTTGACGCTTTTCCTCTACCACCAGAATCTCTTCTAAGCCTTCGGCAAACGTCTGAATACATTCTGGTTCTAGCGGCCAAGACACCCCAATTTTGAGTAAGCGAATCCCCATTTTGGAAGCCGCTTCCTCATCAAGGTCGAGCAGCGCTAACGCCTCTAAAACGTCTTGGTACGATTTACCGGTAGTGACAATCCCTAATTTTGGCGTGGGGGAATCAATCACTAATCGGTTTAAATTGTTTAAGCGAACGTATTCGAGTAAGGCGTATAAACGCTCTCTTTGCAGCCGATTTTCTTGCTCAAGCGGAGGGTCTGGCCAGCGAATAGAAAATCCATCTTGCGGAACAGGATAAGTATCGGGAATTTTGATATCGACGCTCAGCGGATCTATCTCAAACGAGGAAGAAGACTCGACTGTATCTGAAATGGTTTTAAACCCGACCCAACAACCCGAGTAACGAGACATCGCCCAACCATGCAAACCAAACTCGATAAATTCGGTCACGGACGACGGATTCATCACCGGAATCATCGCAGCGATAAAGGCATGTTCACTTTGATGAGGAAGGCTAGATGATTTGCACGCATGGTCATCCCCCGCCACAAGCAATACCCCGCCATGCGCAGATGTACCAGCAATATTGCCATGCTTAAAGACGTCTCCGCACCGATCCACACCAGGGCCTTTCCCATACCACAGAGAAAACACCCCATCGACTGAGACATTCGGGTCCATGCTTACTTGCTGAGTTCCCCAGATAGCCGTCGCTGCTAATTCTTCATTCAGACCGGGGGTAAATCGAATTTGATGACGATCGAGAATCGCTTTGGCTCCCCAAAGCGCCTGATCTAGCCCACCCAATGGTGAACCACGATAGCCAGAAACAAATCCGGCTGTATGTAGACCCTCTGCTTCATCCCGCGCTTTTTGCGCCAGCAATAAACGCACCAACGCTTGAGTGCCACTCATGTACACTCGACCGGTTGCTTGCGTGTATTTGTCTGTCAGGGAAATCTGCTTATTCATCAGACACTCCTTTACAGCGCCAACTGTCACGAGCGGCATGCGTTTACACACACTCGTTACAAGCTAACCGATTATGTCGGCTAGTGGCTCAACACATGTTTGGATAAAAACTGCGCTTCGCTCTTATGCACGCTAAGCGCTTGTTTTTTGGATAGAAAAACCAAGCTACCAGATTGCATTTTTTAACGATTGTGTACCGGAGTATAGACAGGCAAAACATGCATTGCGAGTAATTTCGATGCTGCAATGCAGGAAGATATGAAGAGAATTTCAGGAAAATTTTGAAGAATACTCAATGGCTTTCCCCGCTGCTTTCCCCTTGGCGAGTAGGCTATTCTTTATTAGCTGGGGTTCAAAACGTTAGCGATGATTGTGCTGTTGCAGTGCAACTTTTTAGTAGAGAAACATCGGAATGGTCATCAATATTCTCATGCCAACAAAGGGCAAACAGTGGACGGGAAAAGTCCAATCATTGAAGTTATCCCAATCCCCTGACTAGGTTAAAGAGATACCTTCGGTAATTCATCCCAGCGCGTGGTGTAACGGGGAGATAATCTTTCTCTACGCATTTCCCACCCGTGGTACAACTCACTCGCTAATTTGATTTTTTCTGCGCCAAATCGCCGGCTAATCTGATCCATCGCGAGCATCAGCCCTGCTCGTTTTGGGGCAGATGTAGGTGGTGGCGCAAACAAATCTTGTTGTTCGATCTGCTTTGGACGCACGTCTACCAGCATAATGCCCGCTTTCTTATAGGCATAGCCCGCACGGTAAAGCCGATTTAGCACTTGCTCGGTATACGCTTGCAATACCAAGGTATCATCAGAAGGCACTGGCAACATGCCTGTCATCGACGCGTGGTATTGCGCTTGTCCTGGTTTGAATGGGTTCGTCCGAATCATGACGACCACCCCGGCAGCGACCGATTCTTGTTGCCGCAGCTTTTGCATCGCCCTGCACAGGTGATGAATAATGGCCGATCTTAATACCGGCAATGCGGTCACTTCTTTGGCAAAAGAGCGGCTACACATAATCTGCTGTTTATCTGGCGCAGCCGCTTCTAGCGGCAGGCAAGAAATCCCCCTAAGTTCGAGTACCGTTCGTGCCAGTACCGCACCAAACTTCGTTTTGATTTGCTCAAGATTGGCATCACGCAATTGCCTGACGGTAGAAATCCCCATCAAGCCCAACCGCTCTACATACCGGCGCCCTACCCCCCAAACCTCTTCAATACCAATCTGTTCCATCCATTCGGTTTGCTCAAGATGACTCAGGCTAGAAAAATCAAACACGCCTTCTGTCTCTGGCCGTGTTTTTGCCAAATGGTTGGCTAGTTTTGCTTGGGTTTTCGATAACCCAAACCCCACGCCAATCCCCAACCCTGTGCATTGTTTGATATGGTCGCGCATAAAAGCGCCATGCGTCACCGCTTGGTTCAAACCAGATGGGTAATACAAAAAGCATTCATCAATACTGTAAACCTCTATCGCCGGCGCCATTTCAGCAAACAAGGTCATGATGCGGTTACTCATATCGCCATACAGCGTATATTGAGAGCTAAATACCGTCACACGGTGTTGCCGGATCAGATCACCACACTGATGCAACGGAACTCCCATCTTAATCCCAACGGCTTTTGCCTCTTTGTTACGGGCAATAATAGAACCATCGTTATTCGATGCCACAATGACAGGCCGTCCTTGCAAATCAGGCCGAAAAACCTGCTCGCAAGACGCATACATACTGTTCACATCTGCCAATGCCCACAACGCACTCATTTCACCAACCTTCTCGCCAAACCCACCACTACACCCCAGACGTACCAATCTTCTCCGGCAAGCTCGGCCCGTTCATTTTCTTGCCAACGACGCAGTTTCATTTCCCCTTCTAGGCAAACAACCACCAGCGCACCCAGCCAAGGACGGACGCTTTTGTCGACAACCAGAATATCCCCCGTATTCACCATTTCAGAGGGAATTGGCCTTGCGGTGTAATTCATAAAAAAGGTGCTAGCGGGGTGTGTGACCAATAGTTCTTGGATGTTTAGTGGTTCATCTAGGTAGTCATTCGCGGGGCTAGGAAAGCCCGCTACCACGCGGCAAGCCATTAACGGGTAAGTGCGTGCGGGGTGCGTCACATCAACAGGAAGAATAACAAGCTGGTTCATGACCACATTATAGAACGATCGTTCTATTAATAAAAGATCCGCCTAGATAAAAAAATACCCCTTGTTGCCAAGGGGTAAATGAGAGAGTTAGAGAGAGTTGACCAGTTTGATGGATTTACTTAATCACACTGACTGGTTTCCAGTTATTGCTTGAGAATTGGTTGACCGTTACGGCACCATTTTTGATGTCACCTTCTGGTGTAAATTGCAGCATGCCTGTCACCCCTTGCAACCGGATCTTGGCTAATGTTGGTAGGTACACTTTTGGATCTGCCGAATTGGCTTCAACCATCGCACTGATAAGGGCGGTCATCGCATCGTATTCATATGGGGCGTAGACTTGTACATCCATTCCAAAACGTTGTTTAAAACGTTTAAAAAAAGCCGCACCTTTTGGCATTTGATCACGCGGCAAACCCGCCACCGTGCAATAGACATTCTGATCCATTCCCGAACCAGATAGCTTAATCATTTCAGGCGAACAGGCACCATCACCAACAATCAAAGCAGACTTTATGCCAAGACGACGCATCTGTTGTAGCAATGGCCCTGCCGTTGCATCCATTCCGCCATAGACAACGACATCTGGCATGCGCGCTTTTACTGACGTTAGAATTGCCATCCAGTCAGTGGTTTTGTCAGTACCATATTCTCTGGCAATAACCTGCCCTTTTAATGCTTTTACCTTTTTATCGACCTGATCAGCCAAGCCTTGGCCATAAGCAGAGCGATCATCAATAATGGCGATCTTTTTTCCTTTGAGATGATCCACCGCAAAGGTCCCCATCGCGCCACCTTGTTGCACATCGTTCGCTACCACGCGGAAGGTTGTTTTAAAACCTTGTAAGGTATATTTTGGATTGGTCGCAGAAGGGGAAATCTGTGGGATACCCGCTTCATTGTAAATCTTAGAGGCAGGGATACTCGTACCTGAATTAAGATGACCAACAACGCCTGCAACCTTCTGGTCTACTAGCTTTTGCGCAACAATGGTAGCTGTCTTCGGGTCACTTGCATCATCTTCTGAAATTAACTCAAATTTGATGATCTGGCCCGCAATTTTCAGTTTTTTGGCGTTTGCATCCTCAATCGCCAAGAGTGCCCCAGCCTCGTTATCTTTACCCAAATGGGCAATCGGGCCTGATAATGGGCTCACTTGGCCGACTTTCACGGTCATATCGGCTTGTGCCTGCATTGCCAATAACACGCCACTTGCTGCATATATCCAATGTCTCATCACTTCTCCTCGTTGCTGACAAATAGCCAGCCATACCGATGTAGGCTGGCTGGTAAACCTTAAAGAAACTGCTGCTGTAGTACTTGCTGGCTAATTTGTAAGATATTCGCCCAGAGTGCTTTTACATGTTCTTCTTCTGTATGGATGGCACCAATAGAAATACGCACCATCCACTGCCCATTAAGCGTTGCAGGTGTTACATAAGCCAAACCGCTATGATTAAGCGCATCCGCCCATGCTTTCGTAAAATCATCTAGCTGATTAGTAGGTAAGTTGTTGGGGGTGAAGCGAATGCAAACGGTTTGCAGATGAACTGGCGCCAGAACTTCCCAATCAGGAGTAGAAGAAACTGTCTTGGCAAACCACTGCGCGTTCGCCATGTCTCGGCGCAGGCGTTTTTGCAAACCAGTTACCCCCTGATCGCGAATCAAACACCACAGTTTTAGCGCACGGAAACGGCGTCCAAGTGGAATACCCCAATCCCGAAGATTTTTAACCTCAGAATCTACGTTCGATTGCAGGTAACTCGGATTGGTACTCATTACCCGAATCAAATGTTCTGGGTCTTTCACATAATAAAGCGACAGATCAAACGTTGCGCCTAGCCATTTATGCGCATTGAGAACTAAAGAATCTGCTTTTTCGATACCGTCCCACATCCAGCGACATTCCGGCAAAATCATCGCCGAGCCCGCCATTGCAGAATCCACATGGAACCAAATACCGTACTCATGAGCAATATCACCAATCGCGGATAATGGATCAACTGCCGTTGTGGTGGTCGTACCGGTTGTCGCGACAACAGCGCAAGGATGAAGACCAGCGGCGATATCATCCGCAATGGTTTTTGCCAACGCTGATGGGATCATCGAAAAATCAGCATCGGTTTCGATGTAACGAATATTGTCTTTACCAAAGCCAGCGAGTAATGCGGCCTTATCTACCGAACTATGCGCATGAGCGGAAACATAAATCATCAAGGGGGCTCGTTGTGCTTGCAGACCACCTTTCACCAACGCATATTGGCTTGCTTTTTCGCGTGCAGAAATGAGCGCAACTAACGTACTTGTCGATGCGGTATCTTGAATAACCCCTTGCCAACCTTCCGACAAGCCAACCATTTGGCGCATCCAGTCGGTTGCAACCTCTTCTACTTCAGTCATTGCAGGACTAGATTGCCAAGATAACCCCAATACACCTAAGCCGGTACTGAGGTAGTCACCCAAAACAGAAGAAAGCTCGCTATTAGAGGGGAAATAGCCAAAGAACCCCGGGTGCTGCCAATGCGATAGCCCTGGCATGATGATCTGTTTCATGTCCTGAAATACAGCTTGGAAGTCTTCCCCGTTTACTGGTGGCTGGGTTGGTAATTGTTGTTTGATGCTACCGGGACTCACGGTCGACATCACAGGAAAGTCACTTAAATCATTGCGATAATCCGCAATCATGTCGATAAGTTGATGGCCATATTCTCGGAACTGTTCTGGTGTCATGTTTGCCTCTCTTAGCTAGTTGATGCATCGGCGCCAAGCAGCGCTGCAATGACAAGCATTCTAGGGAGGACAGACACAAAAGCAGTATCACCTAAATGCGATAACTCCTATCGCAAATCAGTAAAGTATCGATAAGCGGGGTTAATTACCCACTAAGGGATAACTACCAATACTAAATCGAGAATCAGACCAATACTGCTTTACCAGATGGCGAAGCCATTGATGGGCGGGATCGAAGTGAGTGCGCTCATGCCATAACACATAATATTGAAACATGAACGAAGTAAAGGGAATGCTCACCCATTTCACTGCAAATGCTTGCCCCAGATGTTCAGCAATATGTGTTGGGACAGTCATAATAGATTGCGTTCGTTCTACTAACCGAAAGGCAGACTCGAAAAATGGGACCTCATACGAAATATTCCGCTGCAATTTTTGACTAGCTAGATGCCGATCAAGATACCCATCTTTATCTCCCCCTCCGGTGATTTTGACATGCGGATACGCACATAAACTCTTTTCAGTGAGTGGTAGGCTTAGTAAAGGATGATCATCACGCATGACCAAACACGGATGATCTGTCCCCAAAAGTTTGCCATGTACTTCTGGCGGAGGAGATTCGAGCATTGTCGTCACGAGGTCTAATTCGCCTGTCGCCAATAGACCAATAAGCTCAGGTCTCCACGTCTGAAAATGAAGATGAACAGAGGGAGATTTCTCAGCTACATAGGCAACTAGATCCGGAAGAATGTGCTGAGCTACATAATCTGATCCGGCCAAGTGAAACGTTTGACGACACGCGCTAGGATCAAATCGATCTGCGGTGAGTAAACCGTCAAGATCGGCCAATAGCTTCTTCAATGGCACAACTAATGAAATTGCTCTAGGGGTTAGTACAAAATGGCGACCATCGCGCACCAACAAAGGATCATCAAATAATAAACGTAATTGATCTAACTGCCGGCTCACTACCGATTGACTAGAACCTAATTGAATGGCTGTATGACTAAGATTGCACGTTGCCAAGAGGCTATCTAAGCATCGAAGTTGCGTAACCGATAATTGCCCCATGTGCATAATATTCATTCATTTCTATAGATGGATAAGCATGGCTAAATCAACAATGCCATGACCATCAAGCCTAATCAAAAATTCATTTTACAATACACCTAAACCGGCAAATGCTTCGCGTTTTGACCTAAAAAGACCATTCCTTTATTTTACATATCACTAGCTATCCACTTTTAATGCCTTCACTCATCAAAAATAGATGAATGCCAGCAAAAATGTCTATTACAATTCACTAACCAGCAACGGCATTGTCGATACACAGGTGGCAAACTAATCCTGGACTTAGTCATCTAATCTGGCACGCATTCATTCATCTCATTGTTTAGTTATGTGCATAAATTTTATTCCCCCTTCTGCCGAGCAACTCCAGCAGCACTTTAAAGTGAAGTTAGCTGCGCCTGATACTTGGCCAGCAGAAACGTGGCAAGACTATGCTGCGCCAATTATTTTAAGCACGAACAATCAGCCAGAAGCAGTGTTGGCTAGTTACGGAATGGTGCCTAAAGCTCATCTCCCCAAGGGGGTGCGCTTATCGACGATGAACGCACGGGCTGAAACAATTGGTGAGTTAAAATCATACCGTTATGCATGGCAAAACCTGCAACTTTGCCTTGTTCCCATGCTCGGTTTTTTTGAGCCATGCTATGAATCTGGCAAGGCTGAACGCTGGCAAATTAAAATGGCAGATGACAAACCGTTTGCCGTGGCGGGGCTTTGGCGCACATGGCAAGACGACACCGGGCTAATTAGCCATGCCTTTACCCAAATCACCATGAATGCAGACCACCACCCGCTGATGAAGCGGATGCATAAACCAGATGATGAAAAGCGAAGTTTGGTGGTAGTCAGACCAGAAGAATACGATGCCTGGTTGTCTTGCAGACACCCCGATGAAGCGCGGAGTTTTATTAGAGACTTCCCTGCCACTGACATGCAGGCGTTTTATTCGCCCAAAGCCAAAGTAGCCCCAGCATCGAGCAACTTCAGTTTGTTTTAAGTGTTAAGACGCAATGTAAGATGGAGAAAAGGGAGTGATGTCATGAATCGCCCCCTTTTTTCAGAAAAATAAAATTGCATACAAATATTTTGTATCAATATATATTGAATATAAAGTATTTGTTCATTATTTGATCGTAAACCCTATTTTGCCGAATCGTCGCAATGGCTTTGTTAAATCGACCAACCAAGGCTTGATTTCCCAACCTCACCACAATACCTTCCCCCGTGCCCATATATTTACTATCTCGGATCGGAGAGCCAACCAATTCATAACCTTTACCAGCCGGGGATTGCAAGAAACCATCGTAAGAAGAGACCATGTCATTGATGGCAATATCAATTTCCCCGGCAACCAAAGCTTCGTACATTTTGTCGGTAGACGGATAGCCAATACTCTTAATTTGAGGATATCGACCTTTGATAAGATTGGCGTAAGTCGTGCCTGCCTGATAACCAATCACTTTATTTTGTAAATCAAGATTAGTGATATACACCGATAAAAACTTCCCTTTCTTGGCGACAAAACTGCCTGGGGTCTGCGCATATTTATCGGTGAAGGCCACAATTTTCTTGCGCTCCTCTGTAATCGTCACCGTAGAAATAGCAGCATCTACTTTGCCGGCTGCCACATTAGGAATAATGTTTTCCCATGGGGTTTTCACAATCTGGCAAGTGACTTTCATTTCCATACAAAGGGCGTTGGTAATGTCTACATTAAACCCCTTCATTTTGCCTCCCTCCATATAATCATACGGAGGGAGTGCTCCTTGGATAGCAATTTTTAAGGTTTCTGCATGCAATGCGCTACAGAGGACACCGGCTAGCATGCCCAGCTTGAACAACAACTTCATGATTAACTTTCAAGAATTAGTGAACTTTGACGGATGGGTGAATTTTTCGGTCAATGAATTTACCCAGCACTTTAAGAATGGTTTTGTAAGTACCACCAACATAGACGAGATGCTTGATGTAGTTCGTTACATAAATCAACTTGGCAAAGCGCCCATAAACGGGCAATTGGCTACGCGGATTGATTCGATTCAAACTACCCAGCGTTGCAGAACGGCCAACAGCAATGATCGAGCCGTAATCTTTATAAACAAAAGACTGCAACGGACGATCTTTTAGTAGTAAGCGCAGGTTTTTCATCATTAACGGCACTTGCTGAGTGGCCGCTTGCGCACGGGCTGGCACGGGTTTTCCGTCTAACACACAAGCAGCAGAATCCCCTAGAACAAAAATAGAAGGATCATCAATCGACTGTAGTGTGGGGTGAACAGGTATTTGGTTAATTCGGTTGGTGGTGACACCAGAGATATTTTTAAGAAACTGAGGAGCTTTCACACCCGCAGCCCAAACAATGATATCGATATTATCAATCGTACCTTCACTGGTTTCTAATGAACGCGCAGAGACAGACTTTACCGCAGTAGATGTTTGCACCGTCACATTCATTAAACGAAGCTTTTCGAATACATCAGTAGAGAGCTTTTCGGGAAGATGCTGCAAAATTCGGTTACCTGCTTCAATAATTTGAATTTTTACCTCGTTAAATGCATCAATCTTTTCTCGGCCATAACTAGTTAACTCTGAAATAGTGTCGCGAATTTCTGCCGCTAACTCTACCCCAGTCGCACCACCACCAATAATCACGACTTTCACCGCACTTTTGCCTAGCTTTTCTTTCTCTGTAGACGCACGAATAATGTTATTAACAAGGCGCTGATGCAGTACCGTCGCTTCTTTAATTGAATTCAAACAAATGGCATGTTCTTGCACACCGGGGGTAGAAAAATCATTGGTTTGGCTACCTGCTGCGACAATCAAATAATCATAGGCAATTTCACGCTCTGGAATAATGACGTTTTGTTCGTCATCTAAAAGCGGATCAATCACTACTTTTTTATTTTCTGTATTGACCCTAGAAACGGCGCCCAGACAAAACTTGAAACCATGCCATTTTGCCTGTACGACATAATCCATCCCCTCTTTAGCTGGATTAAGACTACCAGCCGCGATCTGGTGTAAAACCGGTTTCCAGATATGAGAACGTGCTTTATCTATTAAGATAATATTGAAGTCTTTTTGAAAAACTTTTGCTGCTTTCGTCGCCAAAGAAAGTCCAGCTACACCCCCACCGATTACCACTAAATTTTTCTTCATACATTGCCTAGTAAGTTGAATTTTTTTCTTATTTTATACATTCACATGCGGTTTAAAAGCGACATAAATTCTCATATTGATTCCAATATGGAATGAATAATTTAAAAATAAAAAAAGCCACATGCAAATTGCATGTGGCTCAACAGAGTATAAGGAGAGGGTTCGGAAATTAAATTCCGCGCTTTACTTCAAGCGTATTCCACTTGCCAGACTTAAACTGGAAAATGGTTGCTGCGGGAGCTGTCAAATCGCCTTTTGCATCAAACTGAATCTTGCCTGTGATGCCATCAAAAGTAACAGACTTCAATGCGCCCAAATATTTAGCCGGATTAGCTGTACCTGCTTTTTGCATCGCAGTAATTGCGGCCCAAGTTGCATCATAAGCAGCAGGAGAAGACTGGATCACACCTACGCCATACTTGTCTTTCAACTGCTTATCAAATTTTGCACCTCTAGGCATGTTTTGCAATGGCAAACCATAGTTCCAAGCGTACATATTCTCTGCTGCATCACCTGCCATTTTTACGAAGTCATCGTTTGGCAAGTTACCAATGTTCATGAATGGAATAGCAACACCCAAGTTTTTCATCTGCTTTGCCATTGGCGCTGCTTGATAATCTAGGCCCGCAAAGAACAATGCATCTGGTTTAGACGCTTTAATAGAAGTCAAAATCGCGTTGAAATCAGTTGATTTATCGTTCGTAAACTCACGTACAGAAACTGCACCACCCGCTGCCTTCACCGCTTTTACCACTTCATCAGCCAAACCTTGTCCGTAAGCAGTACGATCATCAATCACCGCTACTTTTTTCGCCTTCAGGTTTTTAACCAAGTATGAACCGGCATAACGACCCAGTGCAGAGTCATCATTTACTGTACGGAATACAGTTTTGATACCTTGATTAGTTAGAGCTGGGTTGGTAGAAGAAGGAGAAATCTGAGGAATACCTGCTTCTGCATAAATCTTAGAAGCGGGAATACTTGCACCAGAATTGTAGTGACCAATTACTACAGATACTTTTTCATCCACCAAACGCTGGGCAACCTGAGTTGCTGTTTTAGGATCACCCGCGTCATCTAACGCGACCAAAACAAACTTAGCAGTTTTACCATCTAACTTAATTTTTTTTGCATTTGCTTCTGCCAAGGCAATTTCTACACCGTGCTGAACATCCGCACCTTGGTGAGCAGATGGGCCTGACAATGGCGCGGCAAAACCGATTTTGACGGTTAGATCTTCTGCCAATGCATGAGACATCACACCTGCAGATAACAGGCACGCTACAACAGCTGATTTTGAGAACTTACTACGCATCACTCTCTCCATAACGAAAGTATCGAGTTTCATCAAAAAACAGCGACATTAATGAAGTCGCTATCCAATCCATACGATGTGCATGTATGTTGTATGATAACAGACATCATTTATGTGTCAATAAAGCATTTGCTAATAAAGACAAGTTACAAAAATATGAAGATACAAGTTAAAACCTTTATATTTCAGCAAGTTGATATCTTGTCATACCAATTCATAATACATGTGATAACATACTAATGAATTTAAAAAAATAGTTTGCCAGCTAAATCTAACGGGAATATACAAATAGAAAAGCAGGTATCTCTGTACCTACTGGGAGTAAAAATATGACAGAAGCGATCAAGGCCCGTCGCGGAAACCTAACGCAGATTGTTATTGAAGAAATTACCAAGCGCATTGACAATGGAATGTACCCTGCCGGAGATAAACTACCGTCAGAAAAAGACTTAGGCATTGAATTTGGGGTGAGCCGCACAGTGATTCGCGAAGCTGTCGCATCTTTACGGCTAGGTGGTCAATTAATCTCTAAGCAAGGTGTTGGTGTTTTTGTTTGTGAGCGTGACACCAAAAAAATTGACATCAGTGTTTCCAATGCTGGGGATGATGTTCGCGTTGCGTTACAAGTACTAGAGTTACGTGTCGGCGTAGAGAATGAAGCCGTTGCACTAGCCGCCGAACGCCGTACTCCGCAAACATTGTCTGAAATTACAGCAGCATTTGATCGTTTTAATGCATTAGATGGTAAAGATGTAGATGCAGAAGCTGAAGCCGACTTTGCGTTTCACTTAGCCATTGCCAAAGCCACGAACAACCCGCAATTCCCCCACTTTCTAGAAGCGATTGGGAAAGACATTATTCTCGATTTGCGTCTAAAACATACCAAATCTGGTGGGCAAAGTAGACAATCGCATATCAAGAAAATTGCACGTGAACATGGTGCGATTTTATCCGCGATTACAGAAGGTGACGCGACCCGTGCTCGCCAAATGTTGCGTAAACATTTAGAAGAAAACCTGACACGCTACCGCCGCATTCTGAACCCTGCAACACAAGCGGATGCTGCAGATAACGACTAAACTGTTGACTTGCAAAAAACCCAAAAGGACGCCAGATACATGATCTGGCGTCCTTTTTTGTGACTAGCAGTCAAGGCTAAGACTAGTGATCACGTCTCAATACACAGGTATTTGATTTCCAAGTAATCATCAATCCCGTACTTGGACCCTTCCCTACCCACGCCAGAGGCTTTCATACCACCAAATGGGGCGACTTCCGTCGCAACCAAGCTAACGTTGATCCCCACCATGCCGTATTCGAGCTTGGAAGACATTTTCCAGATACGCTTATTGTCGTTGGTGTACAAGTAGCACGCCAAGCCGTATTCGGTATCGTTAGCTAGACGAATTGCATCTGCCTCGTCTTTAAAAGCAAACACCGGCGCAATAGGACCAAAGATTTCTTCTTTGGCGACGCGCATGTCCTCACTCGCATAGGCAACTAGTGTTGGCTCAAAGAAAGTGCCCGGCAGATCACCCACCTTACCACCTGCAACAATCTTGCCCCCTTTCGCTTTGGCATCATCCACCAAGGCAGTCATAAATTTCACGGCCTTCGCATCAATGACTGGGCCACTGGTCACACCAGGCTCCATCCCGTTACCAAGCTTCAATGCATTCACCGCAATGGTAAAACGCTTGATGAACTCTTCGTAAACGCCCTCTTGTACCAAAATCCGGTTGGCACAAACACAAGTCTGACCAGAGTTGCGGAATTTAGAAACAATTGCGCCTTCGACCGCAGCATCTAGATCGGCATCGTTAAACACGATAAATGGTGCATTGCCACCCAGTTCCATCGTGACTTTTTTCACGGTAGAAGCAGATTGCTCCATTAGTTTGATACCAACAGAAGTAGACCCTGTGAACGAGAGTTTACGAACAGTTGGATTGGTACTTAACTCTGTACCGATGGCACCAGAATCGCCCGTAACGACGTTAATTACACCAGCCGGAATCCCTGCCTGCTCTGCCAAGTAACAAAGCGCTAATGCAGAGAACGGGGTTTGTGAAGCAGGCTTAATCACAATCGTACAACCTGCAGCCAATGCTGGCGCAGCTTTACGGGTAATCATGGCGGCCGGGAAGTTCCACGGTGTTACCGCCGCACAAACACCCACTGGCTCTTTCATCACGACCAATTGGCGATTGCGTTGCGTTGCAGGGATCAAGTCACCATACACGCGCTTGCCTTCTTCGGCGAACCAATCCACATAAGCAGCGGCAAATGCGATTTCACCCATCGATTCGGCAAGCGGTTTACCTTGCTCGATAGTCATGATCAGCGCCAAATCAGCCTGATTTGCCATAATCAGATCAAACCATTTGCGCAGCAAGGTACCACGCTCTTTCGCGGTGTATTCTCGCCATGCTTGGAAGGCGACGTTCGCCCCTTCAATGGCGACAGCTGTTTCCGCCTTCCCCATTTTGGGCACCACGCCAACTAGCTCGCCATTCGCAGGGTTAGTGACTTCAATCACGCCCCCTTCTGTAGCTGACAGCCATTGGCCGTTGATCAAGCATTGGTGACGAAGGAGATCTGGATTCTTTAATTGCATGACAGCCCCCTTATTTGCTTTGCAACTTCTGAGCATTTTGACGAATTTCGGACAGACTCATGCGCGGTGTTAATGCTTCTGGGTCAATACGAATTTCGATTAGCGCCGGTTTACCCGCCGCTTGGCAACGCTCGAATGCGCCAGCAAATTGAGAGGTCTCGTCCACCACTTCGCTATGCAGGCCATAAGCAGCGCCCAGCAAGGCAAAGTCTGGGTTCACCAAATCTGTACCAGATACACGCGCTGGATAAGTACGCTCTTGGTGCATACGAATGGTGCCGTACATGCCGTTATTAACGACGATAAAGATCACATTCGCACCGTACTGCACCGCAGTTGCCATTTCCTGACCATTCATCATGAAGCAACCATCACCCGCAAATGCGAGTACTGGCTTTTTCGGGAAAGTTAGCTTTGCAGCCACTGCAGCTGGCACACCATAACCCATTGAGCCATTGGTTGGGCCAAGTTGTGAGCGATAGTCACGGTACTGGTAGAAACGATGTAACCAGCCAGAGTAGTTACCCGCGCCATTCGTCAAAATGGCATCTGACGGTAGGGTTTTACGCAAATACGCCATGATCTGGCCCATTTGTACATTGCCTGGCGATACTGGGCTTTCCAGATTGCCAACGTAGGCATCGCGCAATACCTTTGTCCACTCAGCCCAAGCAACTGAGGCGGCAGGTTTTAGTACCGACATTTTACGAGCAAAGTCACGCATACCGGCATTCACTGGCAAAGTGGCTTGGTAAACGCGGCCAAGCTCTTCTACGCCCAAATGCACATGAATCAACTTCTGTTTTGGCACAGGGATATCGACTAATGCGTATCCACCCGTGGTCATTTCACCCAGACGCGCCCCCACCACCAACAGTAGATCAGCGTCTTTTACCGCTTGTACCAAGCGAGGACCAGCAGCCAAACCTAAATCGCCCACGTAATTTGGCAAGGTGTTGTCGTAAAAGTCTTGGCAACGGAAAGAAGCGGCGACCGGCAGGTTGTAAGCTTCAGCAAACGCACGCATGTTGTTAATCGCGGTTTGATCCCAGCCAGAACCACCAACCACCAATAATGGACGCCGTGCTTGCGCCAAGTGCTGTTCAATACGTGCGACATCTTCTTGGCTAATTGCAGGTTCCACTTGTTTGTAAGGACCCGCATCTGGCACAGCGACCAAATCGCACAGCATATCTTCTGGTAGTGCAATCACCACAGGGCCTGGACGACCATTCACGGCGCGGTGGAAGGCTTGGCTAATTAGCTCTGGTAGACGAGCTGCATCTTCTACTTGCACGACCCATTTCGCCATCTGACCAAACATGCGACGATAATCGATCTCTTGGAAGGCTTCGCGCTCTTCCTGATCCCGCGCTACTTGACCAACAAAAAGCAGCATTGGGGTTGAATCTTGGAATGCGGTATGCACACCCACTGAAGCGTTAGTTGCCCCAGGGCCACGGGTTACAAAACAAATGCCCGGTTTGCCGGTTAACTTGCCATAAGCATCTGCCATATAAGCCGCGCCACCTTCTTGGCGACATACGATCAGATCGATATCGTCTTTAGCATCGTGTAATGCATCCAACACCGCCAAATAACTTTCGCCTGGCACGCAGAAAATGCGTTCCACGCCATGAATCTTCAACTGATCAACTAAAACCTGACCACCGGTACGTTTAACTTGCGTATTCATTTAATATTTTCTCCACTCGAGACCGGCTTAGATCACGGATTCTTCAAGGAATGGTTTATTCTGGATAACCCGCTCATAGCCCAACAAAGACAGGTCGAGTGTTTTGTATTGACCGTAGGTAATCATTTCGCTTAGGCCACGCCCCACCGCTGGCGACTGTTGCAGACCATGTCCACTAAAGCCATTCGCAAAATGGAAGTTAGATAACTCTGGATGCGGTCCAACAATCGCGTTATGGTCCAGCACGCAGTAGTCGTAATGTCCTGCCCATGAATTGACGACACGAATTGCTTCGAATGCAGGCACGCGCTCAGCCAAGAAAGGCCAAACTTCCTCATCAAACTCATCATGCAATACGTTAAAGTCGTCTACATCTGCTTCAGGGTCATGCTTAGGATAAGTACCACCTAGGTAATATTTACCTTCTTGACGGAAGAACACGCCACTTGGGTCGATCATCAATGGAACCACACCTTCTAGCGGCGTTTCACATTCAAAGACAAACAAGTTTCGTTTACGTGGCTCAACCGGGATATTTAGCCCTGCCAAGCGGGCAATTTTCGGGCCGCGTGTACCTGCAGAGTTCAGCATCTGGCCACACTGAATCGTTTCGCCACTTGCTAAACGAACAGCAGTCACCTGTTTGCCATCCGTTACCACATCAACGACTTCATTCTCGATGTATTCCACACCTAAGCTACGCGCCTTTTTGCGGAAAGCACTCATCAATCCGTAGCTATCAAACCAACCTTCACCACGCAAGCCGTAACTACCACCCGCAATCGAATCTAGGTTTAGCCAAGGAAATTTCTTGCCTAAACCTTCTGGGTTCAGTAGTTCGATCTCTGCACCACAGCTTGTTTGCGTATCATGATTACGCTTTAGCACTGGGTACTGTTCTTCGTTGGCTAGATACAAATAGCCATTTTCATGGAAAGCTAAATCTGGCTTGTCGCCATCAACTTCTAGCAATGTGCCCGCATTACGGACAAACTCCGAACCAAACATCGAGATTTCAATGTTCAGTTTGTTAGAAAACTGGTGACGAATCGAGCTGCTAGACAGTGCTGTAGCCGATTTTGCGTAAGTCCAATCACGCTCGATAACCAACACTTTGCCGTTGAAATCCGGGTTAGAGGCCAAGAAGTAAGCGGTCGAACTACCGACGACACCACCACCGACGATCACGACATCGTAGGATTGAGAAGTTGCTGTTGTTCCCATCAATATTTACTCCGCCTTATTGATCTTCAAAATGGCCGTCAGCTGCAAAACCACCACCGTGATACACAATCGCCGGGGCAAATGGATCAGGAGTCGGGGTTGCTGCAAACATCTTTTCACGGAATACATCTGCGGTATCTTTCGGACGGTAGCCAATTACCGATGCCTTGGTGTTATCCCAGAAAGATTCGCAGTTATCCGACATGCCATAAATCACGGTAAAACCAACGCGGGCAGCGATAAGCGATTTAGAAACCATCTGTACGAAATCATCGTATGACTGCCAAGTGGCCAACATGCGGCGATCCATTGGCTCTGGGAAGCAAGATCCGATGCGGATACACACCGATTCGATACCAAATTTATCGAAGTAATAACGCGCCAAATCTTCGCCAAAGGCCTTACTCAAGCCGTACAAGCTATCTGGGCGATGCATCACATTAGAATCAATGGTCTCGGTGCGATCATAAAAACCGATAGCATGGTTTGAGCTTGCAAAAATAATGCGCTTTACGCCATTTTTACGTGCTGCCTCATACACGTTGTAACTACCAACAATGTTTGAATTCAGGATGTTATTAAAGGTGTTTTCACGCGCCACGCCACCCAAGTGAACAATGGCTTCTACATCCTTGGTTGCCGCTAAAACCGATTCCAGATCCGCCAAATCGCACACTTGCAATTCTTCATTGGCAGCTGCAGAGCCCAACTCCATACGGTCAGTTAGGCGTAGGGTTTCGGCAATATCAGCCAAGCCAGCACGCAACACTTTGCCAAGTGCGCCTGCTGCGCCAGTAATCAATACACGTTTGAAATGTTTCATTAAATTCAATTCCTTATTTCAACTGCGCTAACGCATCTGCAATTCGCGCGGTCGCCTTTGCCAACTGTTCGCTCGATGTCGCAGTAGATAGGCGCACATACCCTTCTAAACCAAAGGCAGAGCCTGGCACGGTCGCGACCAAACCTACTTGCAATAGGTAGGTAGATAGATCGGTATCCGACTGAATCACCTCGCCTGCAGGCGTCTTCTTACCAATGAATGCAGCACATTTAGGAAAGGCGTAAAACGCACCTTTCGAATCGCTAACTTCCAAGCCTGGAATCGCACGTAGTGCCTTCGTGACTTCTGCAGAACGAATGGCAAACTGTTTAGATGCCATCGAAACAAAGTCTTGCGGGCCATCTAACGCCGCGGCAGAGGCAATTTGCGAGATTGAAGAAGGGCAAGTAGTGCTTTGTGACTGCATTTTGTTCATGCAATCGATCAATGCTTTTGGACCCACCGCATAACCAAGACGCCATCCAGTCATTGCGTACGCTTTTGACACACCATTAATGATTAAGGTGCGGTCTTTTAGCGCAGGGCAAGCAGAGACAAATGACACAAATGGGGTATCACCCGTGATGATGTGTTCGTAAATTTCATCCGACATCACAATCACGTTTGGATGGTTTTCTAGTACTTTACCCAACGCTACGTATTCTTCACGGGTATAGATCGCACCGCTTGGATTCGAAGGAGAGTTCAGCAATAACCAGCGCGTCTTTGGCGTAATGGCTGCCGCTAGTTTCTCGGCGGTAATCTTGAAATCATCTTCAATTCCGCATTCCACCAGTACCGGCTTACCACCATGCAAAATCGCGATATCGGTGTACGACACCCAGTATGGCGTTGGCACCAATACTTCATCACCCTCTTCCAAGGTAGATAGAAAAGCATTAAAGATCAGTTGTTTAGCACCATTACCTAGCGTAATTTCATCTAGCTGATAATCAATTTGATTGTCACGCTTAAACTTAGCCACAATCGCCTTGCGAAGCGATTCCACCCCATTTGGTGCGGTATAGCGGGTTTTACCCGCCAACATGGCTTGATGTGCCGCTTCAATAATGTGAGGCGGCGTATCAAAGTCTGGCTCACCAAGGCTTAGGTCAATCACATCTAAACCTTCAGACACCATTTTCTTTGCCAGCATAGACACAGCCATGCTTGGCGAGCTTTTGATCATGCCTGCGCGTTTGTTTTGGAAATTCATCGTTTTATCCCCTCGCGCTTAAACAGATGCTTTGTAATCTTGTTTAAGCTGGTCAGCTGAGATGTATTCATTACGAACATCACGCTTTAACGCCTCTGCATCACGCTTTTCAGGCTGGCCATAACCACCGCCACCAGGCAACTCCAGCACCAATTTCTTACCTTCTGGCACAAATTGTTTACCCTTGCCTTTTAGCACCGTGCCATCATCCAAGCCTACGTAACCAGATGCGCCATTTAGACCGCCATTCACGCCGCGGGCTGGGTGACCAATACGGTCGAACATTGCGCTAAACATGAATTGATAACCCTTGGCAGGAGAAATCTCGATCGATTGACCCAAGCCGCCACGGAACTCACCCGCGCCACCAGAACCATTACGCAGCTCTTTACGCCATACGATCAGCGGTCCCGCTTGTTCGGTAGCTTCAACTGGCATGGTGTGAACACCACTTGGGAAGGCGGTAGAGCTAAGACCATCTAGCGTAGGACGTGCGCCCATACCACCACTGTTGAACATCAACATTTCCGCGCCCTTCATGCCCGGCTTTTCTTCCACCGGTTTCACGCTCACGTGGATGTTCCATAGTGCACTAGCGCCTTCCGCCAAAATCTTGCCTGGTAGGCACTTAGATAAAGCACCTAATACGAGGTCTGTCACAAAGTGGCCGAGTACATGGCGAACAGATACAGGAGCCGGACGCTTAGCATTCAGAATGCAACCTTCTGGGGCGACGGTATCAAACGGTTCTAGTGACGCCGCGTTGTTTGGAATCTCTGGTGCTAATGCGCACTTCAAGCCATAACATGCATACGCTTTTGCGTAGAGCAGCGGCACGTTAATGCCAAACTGGCTCATGCCAGAGGTGCCTTCAAAGTCAGCCACAATACCGTTTTCATCAATACGTAGCTCAACAGCCAAAGTCACTGGTACATCGTAACCATCTAGCGTCATGCTGTTACGGTAAACACCCTTTGGCACGTCTTTTAGACGTTCCAAGGTAGCTTTACGGCTATGTTCCAGAATAAACGCACCAATCGTTTCTAGATCTGGTAGCTTGAATTCTTTCAACATCTCGATCAGACGCTTGTGGCCAGTTTCGTTACACGCCGCTAGCGCGTAGAAATCGCCGACTACCTTGTCTTGTTCACGCACGTTGTTGCGAATAATGTTGATCAGGTCTTTGTTTACCTGACCACGCTCGAACAGCTTCATGATCGGGATGAACAAACCTTCTTCGTACAGTTCACGCGCATCCGGGCCAAAACCACGGCCACCGATATCGACCACGTGTGCAGTACATGCAAAGTAACCAATCAGACGACCATCCATAAATGAAGGGGTCACGATGGTGATATCGTGCAAGTGGCCGGTACCCTTCCATGGGTCGTTGGTCACATAGACATCGCCTTCGAAGATGTTTTCTGGGCCAATATCACGAATAAAGTGGCCAACGGATTCCGCCATCGTATTGACGTGCCCAGGCGTACCTGTCACCGCTTGCGCCAACATCAAACCTTGTTGGTCAAACACACCAGCAGACAAATCTCCCGCCTCACGCACACTGGTACTAAATGCGGTACGAATCAGGGTAAGCGCTTGTTCTTCCACTACAGAGATCAAGCGGTTCCACATGACTTGCATGTGGATATCAATCATGGAATTGCTCATTTTTGTCCCTTCAACAATCGGTTATTGACGAGTGATCAGGAGACAACCATCTACCTGAACAATTGCTTTAAATGGTTTAGTCACTAGCGTAGATGTCTCACGCTCGGCAATCACTGCGGGGCCATAAACACAATCGCCGGCCTTTAAGGTTTCACGATCGAAAATGCCCGCTTCCAGAAACTGGCTGCTAGATGCATCGAATACCGGACGAGAAACAGGTGCGTTTACTTTGCGCTGCTCTGCTGTCCACGCTAGTTTCTGGATTGGAGGTAATGGGGTTGAGGCTTTAACAGACCAGCTAACAATTTCAATATCCAAGCCATCAATCGGACGGCCGAAGAAACGGGTGTACGCTTCTTCAAATTGCACTTTGAGGCTATCCACATCCGATGGTGAAAACTCAAATTGCGTTAAGTGCACAGGAATATCCCAACCCTGGCCGGAATAACGCATATAGGCGGTGCACTCTACTTCTGGAGTCAGATCAGACATGCCGGTTTTCACAAACCCTTCGGCTTCAGACACCATGTCGCGAACCACTTTGTTCACCGCATCTGCATTGAATGTAGACAAGCGAACAAATGCACTACGTACAGCCTCGTAACCAAACGGCGCACGTAAGAAGCCAATGGCAGAACCGACACCTGCTCCAGGGGGAACCAAGAAAGAGGTCACGCCCATTTTTTCGCACAAACGTGCTGCGTGAAGCGGACCACCACCACCGAAGGTAATCATGGTGTAATCACCAATGTTTTTACCGCTTTCTACCGCGTGCACACGGCCCGCGTTAGACATGTTTTCATCCACCATTTCGCAGATACCAAAAGCAGCCGCTTTCGCATCCAGGTTTAACTTGCTACCAATTTCACGATCAATTGCCGTCATCGCGTTATCTGTCGATAACAGAATGCTACCGCCAGCAAAGTTCGCTGGGTCTAATTTGCCCAGAACCAAGTTGGCATCGGTCACGGTTGGCTGATCACCACCACGGCCATAACAAGCAGGGCCTGGCTCAGACGCCGCGCTGTGTGGGCCTACGCGGATTTGTTTCATTACATCCACGCTAGCAATCGAACCGCCACCCGCGCCAATTTCCACCATTTCCACCACAGGAATAGAAATTGGCATGCCGCTGCCCTTTTTGAAGCGATAAGTACGCGCGACTTCAAAGGTTTTCGCGGTTTTAGGGACTTGCTGTTCAATCAAACAAATCTTGGCAGTTGTTCCACCCATATCAAACGACAAGACGTTTTCGATGTCGTATTTCCGTGCAAAGTCCGCTGCAAAGATCGCACCACCGGCAGGACCAGATTCCACCAGTCGCACTGGGAATTCTGCAGCGGTTTCTACAGAAATAATGCCGCCGCCAGAGTGAATCATGAAGACAGGGCAAGTCGCGCCTTGCGCACGCAACGTATCTACCAAGCGATCAAGGTAAGACTTGATAATTGGTTTTACATACGCATTCGCACAAACGGTATTAAAGCGTTCGAACTCGCGAATTTGTGGAGAAACTTCAGAAGAAATCGACACAGAAACCGCTGGCAAGCGTTTCTGTAGTGCATCGCGCACCAAGCGCTCGTTGGCGCCATTTACATAGCTATGTAAGAAGCCAACCGCCACACTTTCGTACTCACCAGCAGCAATGGTTTCTACTAATTTAGCTAACTCCGCTTCATCAATATTAATCAACACATCGCCGTGTACATCGGTACGCTCTTTAATCACATAGCGATCTGCACGATCAATCAACGCAGAAGGCAAAGTGATATTTAAATCATATTGTTCAAAGCGGTTTTCGGTACGCATTTCCAGCACATCACGGAAACCTGCCGTCGTGACAAATGCAGTTTTCGCACCACGACGCTCGATTAGCGCGTTGGTCGCTAACGTTGTGCCGTGAATTAATTCATCAATATCAGCAAAAGATAAGCCAAGTGATTCAAGAATATTAGAAACACCTTTAATAATTGCCCGTTCTGGTGCCGTGTAGTCAGTTAGCACCTTGGTGGAATGCATTTCACCATCAAGCTCTAGTGCCACATCAGTAAATGTGCCACCAATATCCACTCCAACCCGGCAGTTTTTCTTTGCCATTACTCGCCCCTCGTTAACAAAATCGACACAAGTGAATCATACAACGCGATTGATATATGTATGATATATGTTATCATACAAGTGGTCAAGCAAGGTTATGCACTTATCTCATTAAAGTTTTAGCTGATAAATCAGTATTTCCCAAGCTTGCGCTCCAGTCTGTTGATTACATTTTTAGGGTTGTGATGCTATGAAAATTCTCGTTCCTGTTAAGCGGGTTGCAGATTACAACGCCAAAATCCGAGTAAGTCCGGATGGCTCTGGCGTTGATCTATCTAATGTAAAAATGTCTGCCAATCCGTTTGATGAGATTGCACTAGAAGAAGCGGTGCGTATCAAAGAATCTGGTGTAGACGCAGAGGTAATTGCGGTAACGGTCGGTAGCGCTCAAGCAATTGACGTATTAAAAACTGCATTTGCTTTTGGCGTAGATCGCGCGATTTTGATTCAAACAGATGCACAACTAGAACCATTAGCGGTTGCAAAAACGCTAAGAGCACTAGTTGAAAAAGAGAACATCGATCTTGTATTAATGGGTAAACAAGCAATCGATGACGATAGTAATCAAACAGGTCAAATGTTGGCTGGTTTACTAGATTATGCGCAGGCAACTTTTGCCTCTAAAGTGGAACCAAGCAATGGTACGGTATCCGTGACTAGAGAGGTGGATGGTGGACTAGAAGCCATTTCAATTAACCTTCCAGCCGTAATTACAGTGGATTTACGCCTTAACCAGCCACGTTATTTAACTTTGCCGAATATTATGAAAGCAAAGAAAAAAACGGCGGAAGAAATTGCTATCTCAGCGCTAGGCATAGATGCATCTCCAAGACTAAAAGTACTGTCTACCTATGAACCTGAAAAGCGCAAATCAGGCACTGTATATCGTGATACAGATGCATTTGTTAGCAAATTCTTAGCTGTATTGGCAGAGGTGAAATAAATGAAAGCATTAATTATTGCCGATCTTCAGAACAACAACCTAGCCAAAGCCACACAAAAAGTCATCACGGTTGCTAGCGCACTCTCTGCAGAAATTCATGTATTAGTCGTTGGCAATCAAACCGAGTCTGCAGCCACATCCGTTGCTCAGATTAATCCGGTTAAACAGGTTTTTACAGTTGAGCACGCAACTTTTGCCCATCCTTTGCCTGAACAACTTACCGAATTATTGGTGCAGCTATCTAAAGACTACGACTATGTGATTGGTTCAGATAGCTCTTTAGCAAAAAGCACCCTACCCCGCCTAGCGGCCAAGTTAGACGTGATGCAATTATCTGAGATCACCAAAGTGTTTTCAGATGATACTTTCGAACGCAATATCTATGCTGGCAATGCCGTTCAGAAAATTCAAAGCCTAGATAGCAAAAAGGTGATCACGGTTCGCACTAGCTGCTTTAAAGAAGCCAATACGCAACAAGATGCAGCCGCCATTTCTACCATTACTTTTACACCTAGCTTCCAAAAGAGCCAGTTCGTCTCAGAAAACAAATCTCAATCCGACACAGTTTCACTAAAAGATGCAGATATTGTGCTGTCCGGTGGTCGTGGACTTGGCTCTAAAGAAAGCTTTGAAGCAACACTAAACCCATTGGCGGCAAAATTAAATGCAGCAGTTGGCGCATCTCGCGCGGCGGTAGATGCTGGTTATGCCCAAAATGAACAACAAGTCGGCCAAACAGGGAATATTGTTTCACCAAAAATCTATATTGCAGCTGGTATTTCTGGCGCGATCCAACATTTAGCCGGTATGAGCAAATCGGAAGTGGTCTTTGCGATTAACAAAGATGAAGAAGCGCCTATCTTCCAAAATTGTGACTATGGTGTTGTGGGTGATTTGTTTGATGTGATTAAAGCACTAGAAGCAAAAGTATAAATATCCACATTAAAAAGAAACCCCGTCAATGCAAACACATTGACGGGGTTTCTTTTTGTAAGCTGTGATAATTAAACGGCAGCAGTCACAATCACTTCAACCAACATACCAGACTTCGCCATTCTGGCTTGCCCGGTTGACCGCGCAGGTGCGTGCGCCATTGGAACCCATGCGTCCCACACTTTATTAACCTCTTCAAAATCACGCAAATCATCAAGCCAAAGCATCACATTCAAGAGCTTGTCTTTACTTGTCCCTGCTACACTCAATAATCGATCAATCTTTGCCAAGATTTCTTTCATCTGCTCACCAGCAGAAGTACCAGGTGTCCCGACTTGGCCTGTTAAATAAGCCACACCATTGTGTTTCACTACATGATGAATACGTGTATCAAATTCCAAACGCTCAATACCAGACATAACACTTCCTTATTTATAAAGATAATGGCGAGAAAATACCCTCACCGATCCGCATCAACGATTAACAATCGACAACAACACTGAAACAGGATGTCTAATTGATTGTTGCTCCATAATGTCTACTTGGCAGCGACAAGAGTATCCTGTTGCCATCACCGTATTGACATCCGTTTCCCGAAGCGCATGCGCCCAACTTTGCTGATAAATCGTTTCTGACAATTGCCGGTTGCTCAATTCGTGGCCAAATGTTCCCGCCATCCCACAGCAGCCAGTTTTTGGCATGGTTAGCTTTACCCCGAAGCGAGCAAAAATGGTTTGCCACATCGGCAGCGTGGCCGCAGCATTTGTGCGTTCACTACAATGAGGAAGCAGCTGAAGCATTTGCTCAGGTACTTTGTCCGGCCATTTATTGATGTCTTTCACCAACCGCTCTTGCAATAACATCACGTTTGGCGCGACAACGTTTAATCCAGATTTTTGATATTCAGACCGATAAGTCAGACTCATCGATGGGTCCAACCCCACCAAGGAAACGCCAATGGTTGCCAACGCATTTAGCTGCAAAGCATTTCGCTCGGCCACTTGTTTAAATTTCGCTAAAAACCCCAGCACATGCAGTGGTTTACCATTTGGCGAAAATGGGGCAATCCACACCATATACCCAAGTTTTTTTAATAACCTCACCGCATCCATCAAAACAGCAGAATCAAAGTAGGTAGTAAATGCATCTAAGACAAGTACAATGCTTCGTTCCTTGTCAGATAGAGACAAGCCAGAAAGCTGCTCAACAGTTGCCCATTGAATGCCCTCTTGTTTCATAAAGGCAGAGAGCTTAAACCCCGACATTGCCGGCTGATGCACGAGCCCGAGCTGACGAAATCCCCATTTACTAAATGGGTTTTGCGTCAAGACGTTATATAGGAATGGCGCATGAGAAAACTTAGGAATCAACGTTTCTACACTGGCGACTAAATAATGCTTGATAGGCCGTGCATAACGCGTGTAGTACGCCGCAAAGAAGCTAGATCTAACCGTTGGAATATCGACTTTCACTGGGCATTGACCAGCACAAGATTTACAGCCCAAACAGTTATCCATACTCTCGCGTACTTCTGTGGAGAAGTCTTTTTGAGAAGAAAAATGTTCAGCAACACTATTAAACATGCGGACGGGCAAAGGCTTCGTCATTTGCTGTAATTGTTCAGCGTCGGTTAGTGAACCAGCTGGCACCCCGTTGTTAGAGGCTAACCGCAACCACTCTCGCAGCAATGAAGCACGTCCTTTGGGAGAGTATTTTCTATCTCTTGTTGCCTTCCAAGAAGGGCACATGCTGTCATTGAGATCATAGTTATAACAAGCCCCATTCCCATTGCAATTCATCGCGTCTTTATACGCCATTTGAAAAATCGGGTTTACCTGTCTATCTAATTGACCACGGGTAGAAACACGGTCGATTTGATAAAGTGCACTACCATCTGGCGAAGCAATTTTGCCTGGATTTAACTGGTTAAATGGATCAAATAAGGCTTTAATTCGGGTTAATACCGGATACAAGCTACCCATATACGATTCGGTGTATTCAGAGCGAAATCCTTTACCGTGCTCTCCCCAGATTAATCCTTTGTATTTCTTTGTTAGGGCAACCACCGCATCACTAATTTGGCGAATCATGCCTTCTTGATCTGGGTCTTTCATATCTAGTGCAGGTCGCACATGCAACACACCAGCATCAACGTGGCCGAACATGCCATATTTCAGTCCATAGCCATCCAATAACGCTCTAAATTCTTGGATATAATCGGCTAAATTCTCAGGAGGAACCGCAGTATCTTCGACAAATGGTACTGGTCTAGCATTGGCAGCTAATCCCCCCAATAAACCCACCGCCTTTTTCCGAAGTTGCCATAGGTTATTCACTTCATTCGCTAAAGTTGTCTGATCAAACCCAAGCCGTGCACCAGCCCCGCCAGACGAGAGAAAGTCTTCTACTGCCACCATTTTCTCTAATAAAGCATCCGAATCATCGGCAATCAATTCCACCAAATTAATTGCTTGTGTTTCACCTGCTACTGACTCTTGCATCAGATGCTTTACGTCATTCCATATATTGTCGGTTTTCGCTAACTGAAAAACGGTGGAATCCACCGTTTCAATAGAGGCAGCGTTGATCGCCATTAGTTTGGGCGCATCTCTTAATGCGGCATCAAAATTACTGTAACGCACCACAAACAAGCCACTACAGTTAGGGATGCTCACCAAGTTAATTTTGGCCTCGACCATCACGCCTAGCGTGCCTTCAGAACCACACAAAATAGAATTTAAATGAAAGTGATTTTGCTCATCGATCACATGCGCTAAGTCATACCCTGTCATACAACGGTTTAGCTTAGGAAAAATCCGCTCTATCTCTTCTTGATGGGTGCGAATTTCATCTTCCACCACACGGTGAAATAAGCCTTCCATATTTTTCTGAGCACGGTAGTGTTCTTGGGTTTTCGCATCAATTTCAAAAGAATCAATTACTTCACCACCAAGAAACACTGTTTTTAATGCCAAGACATGATCTCGCGTTTTGCCATACAGGCAGGAGCCTTGCCCACTAGCATCGGTATTAATCATGCCGCCAATCGTGGCACGATTAGATGTGGACAATTCAGGAGCAAAAAACAGCCCAAAAGGTTTAATCGCCTCGTTTAGTTGGTCCTTAACCACCCCAACTTGTACCCTAGCCCACTTTTCTTCAGCATTAATCTCCAAAATTTGATTTAGGTGTTTAGATAAATCTAACACCACAAATTCTGTTAGCGACTGCCCATTTGTCCCTGTACCACCACCACGTGGTGCAAGCTTTACTTCTCGGAAACGCTCTTCCCCAAGCAATTTCATCACCATTTCGACATCAGAAATAACAGCAGGAAAAAGAATTAATTGTGGCTTTACTTGATAAATCGAGTTATCCGTAGACATGACAATTCTGTCTGCGTATGCATAAGAAACATCACCAGAAAAACCGATATTTAGCAGCTCAGAAACAAAGTCTCTGAGTAAATCAGGCAATTCATCTTGTACATTGATTTTAGCTAACATCGTTTCAGCACCGAAAAAAAGGACCCGCCACCCAAAGGCAGCGGGTAAAGTCCACTCAATTTGAGTGAGGAGAGAAAATCATTTCGTCAAAGACTACATATTCGGGTAATTGGGCCCACCACTTCCTTCTGGTGTCGTCCAATCAATATTTTGACCAGGGTCTTTAATGTCACAGGTTTTACAGTGCAAACAGTTCTGTGCATTAATCTGCAAATAAGGCTGTGCGCGCTCATCTTCGAGTACTTCGTAAACCCCAGCTGGGCAGTAGCGTTGCTCTGGGGAGGCAAACTTTACATAATTAACAGAGATTGCCTCAGTAGGACGACGTAGACGCAAATGGATTGGCTGATCTTCTTCGTGATTTGTGCCAGATAGATAGACAGAAGAAGGCTTATCAAAGCTAATTTTTCCATCTGGTTTCGGATAGCTAATTGGAGAATAAAGTGAACTAGGTGCAGTCTTTAGATGGTCCGGCAACTTGTTATGCAAAGTCCAAGGCACTTTGCCTTTAAAGAGTTTTAGCTCCAAACCAGCCAACACTGAACCCCACAATACATTTTTACTTAACCAAGCTTTAAAATTACGAGATTGGTGCAACTCTTCTTTTAGCCAGCTCGATTCAAATGCGGCCTCATAAGCGATTGCTTGGTTAGCATCCCCTGCAACGATCAAATCAAACACTGCCTCTGCAGCTAACATGCCAGATTTAATTGCTGCATGGCTACCTTTAATACGAGAGACATTCAAAAAGCCTGCATCATCCCCAACAAGTACACCGCCCGGGAAAGAGAGTTTAGGTAATGATTGAAGCCCGCCACTGGTAATCGCCCTTGCGCCATAGGAAATACGGCGGCCACCTTCCAGTAATTTTGTAATTTCAGGATGATGTTTAAAACGTTGGAATTCATCATATGGGCTTAGATAAGGGTTTTTGTAACCTAGACCAGTCACAAACCCAATAGCGACCTGATTGTTTTCCCCGTGATAAATAAATGAACCACCATAAGTATCGCTTGGCAATGGCCACCCTGCTGTATGAATCACCAAGCCTTGCTGATGCGCTTCAGGGCGCACTTCCCATAGTTCCTTAATGCCAAGACTATAGGTCTGCGGGTCTTTTCCATCATCTAGATGAAAGTAATCGATCACTTTTTTACCCAAATGACCACGGCAACCTTCCGCCAAAATCGTCTGTTTCGCAGCAATCTTTACGCTAGGGACAAAGTCCCCTTTTTCAGCACCATTTTTGGATCTTCCCATTTCACCAGTACATACACCGATCACCGCACCTGCATCGTTACGCCAAACATCCGCCGCCGCAAATCCAGGGAAAATCTCCACACCTAATGATTCCGCAATATTTCCCAGCCAACGGCAAACATTGCCTAAACTGATAATGTAATTTCCATGATTATTCATAGAAGCGGGCACGAGAAAGTTAGGTAGTTTTGTCGCACCCGTTTCGGTTAAATACAAATACTGATCTTCAGTAACAGGAACAGATAAAGGCGCGCCCTGCGCTTGCCAATCGGGAATTAATTCCGTGAGGGCAATCGGGTCCATCACCGCGCCAGAAAGAATATGACCGCCAATCTCAGCGGCTTTTTCTAATAGACAAACGCTCAGTTCGGTGCCATTTTTTGCAGCTAACTGTTTTAATTTAATCGCAGTAGCCAGTCCAGCTGGGCCACCACCCACAATTGCCACATCATACTCAAGGATATCTTCTTCCATTTTTACTCGACCAATTCATCAACTCTCTCAATAACAAGCATCACAAGACACTTGCCTACCACTGCATTTCCGGCATAATATATGACATCAGTCATCATACAGCAAGATATTTTTACGAAGGGGTTAGCATGAACGAACAAGCAGTGATCATTACCGGTGGCGCATCAGGACTTGGCCTTGTAACAGCAAAATTGATGCTAAAGCACGGCGCAAAAAAAATTGGCCTAATCGACAAAAACGAAGAATTACTAGCACAAACCGCAGCAGCCTTACGTGCAGAGGGCCACCAAGTTGCAACTGCCACAGGTGATATCTCTCGTTTAGATTCAGCACATGCTGCTTTTAACCAAATTGCAGCTGAGTTTGGCCGTGTGCATTGTCTGGTAAACAGTGCTGCTATTTACCCCCGCAAAGACATCTTCGAGATCAATGACGAAGATTGGGATCTAGAAAACGCGATTAACATCAAAGGCACTTATCACATGATGGTGGCTGCGGTAAAACACATGCGCCAGTTCGAAGGTAACGATATGGTCACCGGCCGGATTGTGAACGTCACGTCTGTCGACGCATTTAAAGCACACCCACAAAATGCTCACTACGCTGCCACCAAAGCAGCGGTAGTAAGCCTGACCAAATCCTTCGCACATGCCTGCGCGCCTTTCCAGATTCTGGTGAACTCGGTTGCTCCTGCTGGTTTCGCGACAGAGCGTGCAAAGCAGCTAGGCTTCTTGCCAGAACTAGCAAAAGCGAACCCATTAGGTCGTGCTGCAGAGCCAGAAGAAATGGCAGAATGGATTGTGATGATGGCCAGTTCAAGAAACACCTATGCAACTGGTGAAAACGTCATTGTCAGCGGTGGATATATTTACGCGTAAGGATGCATCATGATTCATTCATTTAAAACAGCTTTAGTGACAGGTGCCTCAAGCGGTATTGGTAAAGCCGTTGCACTGCTACTTGCAGAAAATGGTTTAAAAGTTGTGGCCGTTGCTCGTAATGAAGAAGCCTTACAAGCATTAGCTAGCCACCCAAATATTCTTCCACTTTCATGTGATGTCAGAAATCATCAATCGATTGTTGAATTTGTCAAAGCTAAGCAACTAGAAATTGATGTACTAGTGAATAACGCCGGCTTACTTACTAATCGTGGAGCGTTCACAGATATTACCAGCCAAGATATTGATGACATGGTGGAAGTAAATCTAACATCTGTATTGCATCTTACCCATGCCTTGTTACCAGAAATGGCTCAAAGAGGCAGAGGACATCTATTCTTCACTGGTTCATCTGCGGGTCTTTACCCTCATCCAAACTCAGCAGTATACGGTGCAACCAAAGCCGCTATTTCTATGTTCTGTGACAACCTACGTTGTGACCTACTAGGCACAGGCGTTCGAGTGACAGAGGTCGCCCCTGGTCGTGTACAAACACAACTCTACAGAACTGCAATTGGCCAAGAAGGTGCCCAACAAGAGCTATATGACGGGTACGAATCTATTCATCCCGAAGATTTGGCAGAGCTGATCTTACACACGCTAAAACAACCTTTACGTGTAGACGTTTCTAAAGTAGCGGTCTTCCCTACTTCTCAGGCACCTGGTGGCGCAAGAATCGTTAAAACAGTTTAACTACGTGGAAACATGTGGGCAGTTGGGTCACCCTGAGCAATCGGGGTGACTTTTTTTTGCCCATGCCGGTTCAGCTAACATTCATCCCTCCCCGCTTATAGTGGTACCTGTCAAATGCAAGTTAAGACTTTTACTACTTAACCGGAGAACAATCATGAAAAAGCTTACTATCGCCATCTTAATGCTAGGCACCATTTCTACAGGCCTAGTAACACCGGCAATGGCTGATAAACAAGATTGGAATCATCACGGCAGAGACGATGATTGGAAATACAAAAAACAAGGTCAACCAGAGCGCTATCGTTTTGATGATCGTTCACGCGTTGTGATTTATAACTACTACGGTAAAGAAGCCAGAAATGGCCGTTGCCCTCCAGGATTAGCCAAAAAACACAATGGTTGCATGGCCCCAGGGCAAGCGCGTTACTGGCAAGTAGGTAAACCACTACCTAGGTCTGTCCATTACACAGAATTGCCAGTCGTGGTACTGAAACAGTTACCGCCCGCCCCTCGCAATTACCGCTATGTGCAGGTTGCTTCAGATGTACTAATGATTGCAGTGGGTACAGGCATGGTGGTAGACGCGATTCAAGATATTACGCGTTAAACTAGCATTTACTTACTAAGCACCATCGAAAAGGCATCGAAAGATGCCTTTTTTTAATTGACCCCTGCCAGCACAAAGCAACTGACATTTCCAATTAGCTATGGCAAAGTCAGTGCTCTGTCTTGATAATTATCGTTCAATGAACACACCAGAATTACAAGGGTTTGATCTTAATCTGCTACAAACCTTACAAATCCTACTAGGCACTAGAAACGTCAGCCATGCTGCGGCTGAACTAGGGCTTAGCCAACCGGCCATTAGCCGTCAGCTAGCAAGGCTACGCCAACACTTTGGTGATCCGCTATTGGTCAGAGAAGGCACCACTTATTTACTCACCCCACTGGCAGAGAAAATAGGGCAAAAACTCCCCAACCTAATGCATGAACTACAAAATGTGATTGCCTTAGAAGCGTTTGACCCAGCTACTTGTACTCGTAAGTTTGTGCTATCTAGTTCTGATTACATCGCAGAACACATGCTGCCAGATATTATTGCTTATACGTTTGCCAATTCGCCGCAGATTGATATCAGCTATAAGCTATGGAAAAGAGAAGATTACGCGGTGCTCTTTAATGGGGAGGCAGATCTCATCACCACCATTTCAGAAGAAATTCCTGCTGGCTTACATGGCAAAACATTAGGTGAAGACCAACCCGTTTGTCTAATGCGAAAAGATAATCCATTAGCCAAGCAAGAAACCTTATCGTTAGACGAATACCTGCAAGAACTGCACATCACGATTAACGGCGGTAGTGATAAAGACAGCAGAATCGATACTCAACTAAGAAAACAGTCCGGCAACTTCTCTCGAAAAATCAAAATTGATGTCCCGTTTTACGCCTCGGCACTCAAACTCGTTCAGCAATCCGACTTATTACTCACCCTCCCCTTACATATCGCGATTAACTACAGCCAACTTTATCCCGTGGTATGGCGCCCAATTCCGCTAGAAAATGTACCGCCGTATCAATATTGGATTTTATGGCATGAAAAAAATCACTGGGATGCGGCACACCAATGGTTTCGCAACCTTGTCTACCAAGTATTAAACCGCTCTATTCACGGCATTACCCACTTTAACAACCAACAAGACATTACCTAAACGCATACATACTATAAACAGCCATACGTTTACTGCATTCATTAAGACGAATTAGACTGAATCCATCGTTTTGAAGGACATATCGATGGATACGCAAACTCTCTTTTTACTAGCATCCACCTGCTTACTCGGTGCCATGACGCCAGGGCTAAGCCTCGCGATGATTGTTAAACATGCAAGTAATGGCGGTAAAAGACGCGGGCTATATGCCGCTATAGGACATGCAACGGGGATTCTGCTGAATACCCTCGCCGCACTCACAGGCGTTGCCGTGCTGATTAAGAGTAGCCCTGTGTTATACCAAGGGCTCACCTATCTTGGATGTGCTTACTTGCTGGTGTCTGGTTCGCATATGCTGATCAAAGAAATCAGCAAATTAAAAATCCCAACGGCGAACCATCCAATCACCAAACAAGCAGCCACACCTTCAGGCATGCATCCATTATGGGATGGACTAACGATTGGCACCATTAACCCACCGCTCATGCTGTTTTTTCTCTCGATTTTTAGCCAATTTGTCTCGGTAAAAGATTCATTAGCGACATCGATTCAACTCGCCATTGTGCCATTTGTTGTTGATTTAGCATGGTTTAGCTTAGTTGTTGTGTTACTAACCAAACTCCAAGGTAATCCGCAAGGCAATTGTAAACGGATATTACTCATGCTGATTGGGGTGATTCAGATTGTGATTGGGCTGCGGACCTTAGCACTGAATTAAGATGCAAATACCTCGTCATGCTTCACTAACGTCGTCCTCACACCAAAACTACCAAAAGAGGATAAATTCTTGTTGTGGTGGCGAATAATCTGATCAGCGGTGAGCACGCCATTATCTACCGTGGTATGCCCATCGCTGACCAAACTAACGGGATAACCATAGGCCAATGCTTGCCTGACTGTCGTATCGACACAGAAGTCGGTTTGCATGCCGCAAATGATGAGGTGATCAATCCCCTTCTCTTTGAGCAAGGATTGTAGATGGGTTAGATGAAAGGAATTTGGTGTGGTTTTACGGACGATGGGTTCATTGGTATGTGAGATCAATCCATCAGCCAACTGCCAACCTGCAGATTGGTAGACAAATTCACCCTCCGCTTCTTCATGCTGGACAAAGATAACCGGCACACCTTTTTCTCTGGCAGATTGGGTGACTACATTAATACGCTTTATCACATCCGCAGCTTGCCAAGTCTCCTCTGCACCAGCACACAGCGCTTGTTGCACATCAATCACGATCACTGCACTCGCCATAACTAACCCTTTTGCATATATTACGCAGTGGAATCATACGCTGATTGCATTGGATGGGCGTAAAAAAAGCAGCACGATCATTCGCACTGCTTTTTATTAGCTTCAAGAATGAGAAGATTAGTTTCTCATCAAACCCCAAGCAAATTCATCCCCCTTACCTGCGGCCAAGCCTATCATCAGGGTAAGTACAAGCTGAGGCGAATCTTTTACCCATGCTTGCAATTCAGCCATGCGGACAACCGCTTCGCTGGCGTCGTCTGGCTCGCCCAATGCATTTAGTTGATCTTCTAGCCAAGTCACATCACGTAATGGTAACTCGTGGTAAAACTTGATAATCGCACCAAAAATAATGACACGATACGACTTAGGCAACATGGTTTCGTCTAGTCGAGACGCGACACGAATAATCTCAGCAATCACGCCAACCTTTAATGACACATCTGGCTGGTTTTTCTTTGCTGTCTTTTTTTGGCGGAAAATAGCCATCTAATGCTCCGAACTGTCGGTAATTCAATAATGGCTTATTGTCTCATAATTCGGATGGACTTGCTTCGCGAATGGCAGATGGCAAGAATCCAAAGCGCTGGCGGAAACGTTGGGTGAAGTGAGATGGCGAATCATAGCCCACATCCAATGCGATTCGTGTAATGGGCAAAGCCGTGCATTGCAATAACTGAGCCGCGCAAGACATCCGGACATCGATTAACACATCACTAAAACAAGTAGACTCTGCAGCGAGTTTTCTTCGTAAGGTTGCTTCACTCATCGCGAGCGCCTGCGCCACTTTGGGTGCGGTCCAATCTAGAGAAGGGTCTTTTACAATAAACGACCTGACACGCTCAGAAACAGACTGTTCTAGAGCCCCTTGCAACACACCGCCCGCTTCTTTTACCCAATAAAACACCTCTTGTAGCCGATGCTGAGCAATTTGCAAAGGAAGCGATTGATCCATAACCGCTTGGCTAGCACGCTGGCAAGCACTACTTGCTTGAATAGTTAATTTACCTAAAGGCAATGCAGTCTGAATGGCTGAAACCGGTGCAGAAAGCTGAGCATTGCATTTAGCTAACAACTCATCATCCCAAACCAACCAATACGCGCGGTAGATACCTTGATCGGGCAATCTATTCGTGACATCTAAAGTTTGTTTTCCCGCGATCGCAATTGCTTCGCCCGATTTAATTGTGCAACTACCATTAGACCATTTCACCTCTTTCTCACCCGCTTCAACAACAATTAAAACAGGATGACTGATATACAGACGAGTGAACGCCAATACCTGGTGCTGATAAACCGATGCGGTCATACCCACGCCTTCACGGTGGGTTAGTACTGGCGTATTCATACTCTCGCTTTTTTCAAATGGTTTCACATATATCGATCGGCCTAAACCGTCCTCGAACTAACTATCGGCTCCCCCAAACCATTAACTTTGCTTCGCCAACTTGCTGAAAATGCACCATAAAGCCAACTAGTGCAGGTGTTGCATTCGCAGACAAATCTAACTTAGGGACTTTTAGTGCATGCACTGTAAAGATGTAACGATGCTTTTCACCTTCCGGTGGGCACGCCCCCAAAAAGCTAGCTTGTCTGGCATCATTTTCAATGGTTATCGCCCCTTCAGGCAATCCTTGCATGCTATTACCAGCCCCTTCAGGTAGTACGGTTGAAGTAGCAGGCAAGTTGGCAACTACCCAATGCCACCAACCAGAACCAGTCGGTGCATCAGGGTCATATGCGGTGACGACATAGCTTTTGGTACCTGCGGGTGGATTCACCCAATTTAATGCGGGGGATATATTCTGCCCTGTGCAGCCAAATGTGTTCGCAAATTGTTTTGCGGGTAACACACCATTATTTTGTAAGGTTGGGCTAGATAAGGTGAATTCACCTGCACTTGCATACATGGCAGCCATCGTTAATGTAAACGACAACACAGTAGAAAATTTGATCTTCATAAAAAAATACCCCTGTAAAATATAATCACAAGGGTATTTTTATTGATAGCAGCACAGTTCACTATCGCATCACGATCAAACCCTATCGGAATTCGATCATTCGTCTTCAAGGTTAGAAGATTACAGCTTAATAAAGTGCTCGCGGTAGTATTTTAGTTCTTCGATCGATTCGTAAATATCGGCCAATGCTTCGTGCTTGCCATGTTTCTTTAAGCCTTTTGCGACTTCTGGCTTCCAGCGCTTGGCTAACTCTTTTAGGGTACTTACATCTAGATTGCGGTAATGAAACCAGGTTTCTAGTTCTGGCATCCAACGTGCCATAAAGCGACGATCTTGGCAGATCGAATTACCACACATTGGTGATGCACCTTTAGGTACATAAGATGCCAAAAACTCTAGCATTTGACGTTCTACTTCTGCTTCATTCAACACAGAGGCTTTCACACGATCAATCAGACCAGAGCGACCATGGGTATTCTTATTCCAATCATCCATGCCATCTAGAATGGCATCTGACTGGTGTACGGCGAAAACAGGGCTTTCGGCAACGGTATTGAGTTCACTATCCGTGATCACCACGGCTAATTCGATAATACGATCGCTATCAGGTAGCAGACCGGTCATTTCCATATCTAGCCAAATTAAGTGGTTTGCATCTTGAGTCATGAACTTCTTCCTTTAATTAATTCTCTTACAGTAACCATTTTATCCTAGAGATGGGGTTTTGGTCGAAATTCCGCAGTTTTATGCTTAGGTGTGGGATAATCTCACTATTCATATTGTATTGATTAGAAATCGCTTACATGTCAGGTTTTACCACATTCTCGTACATCTTTATTGCCCTGGTTATTTTCACGGCGCTTTTACAATTATGGTTATCTCATCGCCAACTTTGGCATGTTGCAACACATAGAGCCGAAGTGCCTTCAGCCTTTGCAACGGATATCTCATTAGCAGATCACCAAAAAGCAGCCGACTACACAATTACCAAATTGCAATTTAGTCGCCTTACGCTGTTAGTTGATGTGGTTTGGACCTTAGCCTTAACGATTGGTGGCGTATTGTCTGGCGTTTACCAACTCACCGGAAAGTGGTTTTCTAGCCCCATTTGGCACCCCGTCGCTGCGATGGTAGTGGTGATGTTGATCCAAGGGGTGATTGGTCTACCGGCAAGCCTTTGGAAAACCTTTCGTATTGAAGCAGCATTTGGTTTTAACCGCCTTACCGTCAAACTCTTCTTCTTGGATTTAATTAAAGGTGCAGTGGTTGGTACATTAATTGGTGTTCCATTCCTAGCCGCAGCATTGTGGTTACTAAAAAGCATGGGCGCTTACTGGTGGGTATATGTTTGGGCAATGTGGTTAAGCTTTAACTTGCTAATGCTAGCTGTCTACCCAACTTTTATCGCACCACTCTTTAATAAATTCACCCCATTAGAAGACGAAGCATTAAAAGCACGTATTGAAGGCCTATTAAAGCGTTGTGGCTTTGCTAGTTCTGGTGTGTTTGTCATGGATGGATCAAAACGCAGTAGCCACGGTAATGCTTACTTCACCGGTTTTGGCAGCAATAAACGCATTGTGTTTTTCGATACTTTAATCGAGCGTTTGACGCCTGAAGAAATTGAAGCCGTGCTCGCGCATGAACTTGGTCACTTTAAACATAAGCACATTGTGAAGCGCATGGTCTGGATGTTTGGTTCTGCTTTAGTCGCATTAGGTATTGCAGGCTGGGCGGTTGAACAACCTTGGTTGTATACGGGCTTGGGTGTTAGCCAACAAGATACCGCCTTAGGCTTATTCTTGTTCTTTATTGTCGCGCCATTAGTGACATTGCCGCTAGGCCCGCTATCAAGCTACTACTCTCGTAAACACGAGTTTGAAGCTGATGCGTTTGCCGCTAGCCAGTCGGACGCAAAAGACTTAATCAGCGGTCTAGTAAAGCTATATCGTGACAATGCAAGCACGCTAACACCAGACCCATTGCATTCGGCTTTTTACGATTCACATCCACCTGCATCACTCCGTATTGCGGCACTTGAAGCGAATCAGAAAAAAGCCTAAGTAATGAGCAAAAAATCAAAACCAAGTAACCGCCCTGCCAATACCAATCTATTAGAAGGACTGGTGATTCAAAGCTTTGGTCGGCGGTTTCGCGTAGAGACAGCAGACGGCATATTTGGCTGTGTGACTCGTGGTAAAAAAACGGATGTTGCATGCGGGGATAAAGTCCTTATCCAAAAAACGGCGCTGGATGAAGGCGTTATTGAAGAAATCTTGCCAAGAGCAAGCTTGCTGTACCGACAAGATGAATGGCGAAGCAAAACCATTGCGGCAAACGTGAGCCAGATTCTGATTGTGACGGCTGGCGTACCTTCTTGCCATGAGGCGATGCTAAACCGCTGTATTTTAGCGGCAGAGGTAAATCACCTACCTGTGACTATCTTGGTCAATAAAATGGATTTATCAGAATCCCAAGCGGTTTTTGAGTCGCTGTCCTCTTTTCAAGCGCTGGGTTATAACGTCGTACCTATTTCGGCAAAACAGGATGTATCACCAATTTTAGCCCTGCTAAAAGGGCATACCTCGGTACTGGTTGGTCAGAGTGGCATGGGTAAATCCACCCTCGTGAATGCGCTCATTCCAGAAGCGGCAGCAAGAACCGGTGAGATCTCAGAAGCCTTAGATTCAGGCAAACACACCACAACTTTTGCGACGCTTTATCATCTAGATGAAGAAAGTCAATTAATCGACTCACCCGGTATGCAAGAGTTTGGTTTACACCATATTGATAGCCGCGATATTGCAGGCATGTTTCCGGAATTCCGCCCTTACCTCGGAGAGTGCAGGTTCCACAACTGCTGGCACAAAGTAGAACCGGGTTGCGCAATTGAAGCAGCGAATGCAGATGGAAAAATTAGTGATTCCAGACTCGCGTTCTACCGCTTACTGATTGCAGAGAGGAACATCAAGTAATCTGCGACTCATTCAAAAGAATGATATCCAATCATGGGATAGTAATGTCCCAGTATTCTTTTTTATCGAGCGGCGTTTCTTTTGGCAATAATGGGTTAGGCAGTTTGATTAGCAATCGCTTTTTCACATTCAGACCAGCCAGCATGTCCCGTTTGTAAATCCTATAGCGTTTTTCAAATTCACCAGTCCGAATTAAACGCTTTAAGCCATCCTCTATCCGTGCGGCCATTTGCACACCCGCAGAAGTCTTTGGCACAAAGAAATATCTAGGCAGTGGGTAATACAGCAAAATGCGCTTTTCAATGGTCATATTGGGATAATGTCCCCCCTGCTGAATAAGTTCGTCTGTGACTTCGTTTACCCCACGAGAAAAAGCATCGAATCGATCTGCCGCTAGCATTGAAAACAAACTGTTATAATCCGATCCCGTCACCACCGATAAGCCGGATGCTTCTAAGATCTTTACATCTGGCCAGCTTGCATCTTGTCCAATTCTGATTGATTGCAAATCAGCTAAGGTCTTCACCCGATTAAAGCGGACCTGCATAGATTGGTTAATCAAAAATACGCGATAACCGGTTAGCCCTTTTTCCAAAGGAATGCGAATGGGGATTGAGTCGGCTTCTAATGATTGAGAAGTGGTGCGAGCAATGATGTTAACCGAGGCATTCGATTTAAACTCGGCAAGCGCGCGCGAATTGGTCATCGGCTCAGCAGATGCTTGCAGTGAGTAATCACCATAAATCATGCGATTACTCTCTAAAGCGGCAGATAATAAAGACCAAAAATAATCGTAGCGTTTATCCATGGCATTTGCAGATTTTGGATACACTAAGCGTAGTGGTTCAGCATACAACGAATTCGCGTACACTATTCCAGCTAGAAGCCAGCAACCAAAGTAACAGCGTCTTTTAAGACGCTTTAATGCAAACACTTTATTTTGCTCCGACAAGGTTCAATGGTTCAATATTTCATCCTAGCATGAGCGAAATGGCAAAATGATGAAAATCACAAACAAGCATAAATTTTTTTGATTGCTTAGACAATTTGTCTAACACAATTACAGATATTGAGTCTCTTAACCTATGCAAAGCTATTTACCCGACAATTACGACCGAAAAATTCTAGCAGCCTTACAAGAAGATGCACGTATGTCACACGCAGAAATCGGCAGACGAGTTCACTTATCTCAGCCAGCGGTTTCTGAGCGCATTCGTCGGCTTGAACAACACGGCGTCATTTTAGGGTATCAAGCGAGGGTTGACCCAACGAAACTCGGTTACCCGATTACTGCCGTCATACGCGTAGCAAGCCAAAGAGGTAGACCTTACGAACCCTATGTCAGGGAAAAACCAGAAGTAATAGACTGCTACACGGTGACAGGAGAAGATTGCGCAGTGCTAAAAGTATTGGCGCAAGACATCCCTCACCTTCAACAACTAATTGAAGACCTCAATCAGTTTGGCAATACGTCTACGGCAATTGTGCTATCTACTCATGTCGCGGCAAAACCGATTCTCCCGCCAGAACGGGATGTTTAGCAGATAGCAAAAAACAAAGAGACTAGTAGCTTTAACAGGCAGACTAGTCTCTTTGCTGGTCAATTCCCTATCGTTACTAGGCAATTGCAGGGAATACAATCTCAACCATTAAGCCCCCATGCTGACGATTGGCAAATCGAATCGTTCCACCCGTAGACGTCACAATCCGTCTGGTAATCGTCAGCCCCAAGCCATAGCCATCTTGGTTAGTGACATTACTTGCCCGGTAAAAAGGCGTTCCAATCTTTTCGAGCTCCGCCTCTGGAATACCAGGGCCTTCATCTAAGATACGCAAAATACAGTGCTGATTATCGTCACTCTGGCTTAATTCTACCTCCACCGTTGAAGCGGGTTTGGTATAGCGAATCGCATTACGGATCACGTTCTCAATGGCACGTTGTAGTAGTTCTGGCCTAGCCTTCACATGACCAACTACCTCTCCTTGCAAATGCACCATTTTGCCATTTTGTTCTGCTTCAAAACTTGCGTCACTTAGCACTGCGAGCACCAGATCTTGCAATGGGCAGAGCTCATCTCCAGTTTGGTAATTCACATTGGTATCTAGCCGAGAGAGCGTTAATAACTCACCAATTAACTGATCCATGCGCTCGCACTCTTGCTCGATGCGATCCATACTGCGCTCAATTTTATCGGGCTGTTGACGCATCAAACCAGTCGCCGCTTGCAACCTGGCTAACGGCGAACGCAATTCATGCGAGACATCATGCAATAGACGTCGTTGCCCATCCATTAACTGTTGCAGTTGCTGTGCCATTTGATCAAAAGAAACCGACAAATCTGCCAACTCATCTTTGCGTCTTAACTTATTTCCAATGCGTGTACCTAGCTTTCCTTTAGAAAAAGTCTCAAATGCATTGTTCAGCACTTTGATTGGCTTAGAAAAATAAAACGCCAAAATCCATGCAAACATTAAACTCGCCACAAACCCAAAAAACAATGGTACCAATGGGAAGATATCTGGCCCTTTATCCCGGTTTGGAGGCCCATCGTGCCGACTATTTTGCGAATTCGCTGCCATCACCCAATAGCTAGCTTCTTTACTTTTTGTCAGCAAGATAGATTGCGACCCTTCTGGGACAGAGGTCTGATACTCCGAAGTAAGGTGCTTAAATAAGGCCGCATCTGGCTTTTCTAAAGAATAACCCGCTACAATATTTCCTGCTAGATCGAGCACCACCACAGGGCTGCGCTCATCTTGCGCAAGCAAGGTTTTTACCCTGGCTAGGCCAGCATGCTGTAATACTTCTGACGTAGCTAGCACCATCAATCGAGATGGTGGGCTATTATCTAAAGAGATAGGGGCTAATGCGCGCTCTCTTTCATGTAACCAGAATGTTCCTGTTATCCCGATCATCGAAGTCAGCTGCGCTAACCAAATTCCAAAGAAAAATTTCCAGAATAAACGACCCATTTGCACGATATAGATTCTTTTAAACTTTAATTAATTGGTAACCAAGACGGAATACAGTCTGAATGCATGAACGGCCGTCTGGCAGCACACCTAGCTTTTGGCGGATGCTGCTCAAGTGTACATCAATACTGCGGTCATAACGGGCTAATGGGCGTCCTAAGCCATTTTCAGATAACACTTCTTTAGACACTGGGTGACCAGCATGCTTGGCAAGCACTTCTAAAATGTTAAATTCGGTACTGGTTAGCTGAACGTCTTGCTCATTCCAAGTCACTTGTCGCTTGCCTGGCCACACTGCTAGCGGCCCAACCTCAATCACATCCACTTCATCTGGCGTGTTACCTGTTTTCACACGACGAGCAATAGCGCGAACACGGGCAACTAACTCACGCGGCATGCATGGTTTTGGCACATAATCATCTGCACCAAGTTCTAGACCAATGACACGATCTAGTGGCTCATCTTTGGCCGTTAGCATGATAACGGGCGTCTGGCTAAAGGTTCTGAGTTTACGTAGCGTCTCAATCCCATTTAGCACAGGCATCATCACATCTAATACCACCATATCCGGTTGAAAAGCTTGGAACTTGCCTAAGCCTTCTTCGCCATTGTTTGCGCTATCTACTTGGAAACCTTCTTGCTCCAAGTACTCTTGTAGCATTTCAACTAGTCTTACATCATCATCAATTAATAGAATTTTCATCGTTTTGCACTTTTAAATTATCAGTTATTCAATACAGGGCGTGCTTTAGGAGAGGCAGCCAGATGGCCGCCTCCTTAGTACGACTCTACAATTGCTTATCAGGCCAATGCAGAGATCAGCGAACTAGCGGTTGAGCTGCTTGCTGTTTCAGCTGAACTAGTTCCGTAAGTACGCATTAATTCCATCAATTGACGCATCATGGCTTGTTGGCTAGATGTGGTGCTTGAAGTAGAACTCGTGCTATCTGTCGAACTAGTTGCGCTGGTGCTGGAAGTACTAGATTGATTTTGCTGCTCATACGCCATGGCTTCATCACGGGTTACACGGCCATCGCCGTTGGTATCCGCTGCACTGAAGTTGCTAGCAATGTTGCTAAACGTAGAAGCCATTTTGCTATCGGTATTGCTATCCGATGCCATCGCGGTCAGTTCATCTTGGGTAAACCCTTGATCCTCTTCCTCGCTACCTTGTGAACCACTTGGCGGCGGTGGTGGAGGCATACCACCTGCTTGCATACGCATTGAATTGAATGAACTATCTAACGCAGAAGACAAACTATCTAAGCCCGAGCTTAATTCAGACTCAGTTACCTTGCCGTCGCTATCGCTATCTAGTTGGCTAAATAGGTCATCAATACTCGATGTATCAGATGAACTAGTGCTACTAGAGTTAGATAAAATATTGCTAAACGCGGTCTCCAGATCAGATTTCTCCAGATACCCTTTGTTTGCGGTATCTAGATTAGAGAACACATTACTGATCAATTGAGAGGAGGACCAGCTATTACTGATACTACTAACCATGACTAACTCCTTTCAGAACTACTTATTTCTTACCACCCTGTACGTTTGCTGATAATCAAACGTGAATTAAGCAAGAGACTTGCTCTGCCTCTTTCTAAGCAAGTTATCGACCATAACCCCACTGCAAAGAGGGGGTTTTGGGTAAAAGCTTGTTAATGGGTGTTAAGCAATTTCTGTAAAAACGCATCAAAAGCGAAACGGACTAACTTATGACGAATAAAAAACGATAAATAACTTTAAATATATGATGTAAATATTTGTTTTATATAGCCATTCTAAAAAACGGCAATTATTGCCGCACCGTTACTTTGCCGCCCAATGCCAACCAAAGATCTGCCTCTGCAGATAGCTGTTCATATTGGTTTTCCAACCAATTATCTTTTGCGGTTTGGTAAGAATTAACAGATGACAACCATGTAGACATTTCAATTTGTCCGGCTTGGTATCGGTTTTGGTTAATACGGCTAGCAGTCTCAGAAGCCGTAAGGTTCTTTTGCAAGTTGGTTTGATCAGCCAAATAACGAGTTCTGGCGGTTAATGCGTTATCTACTTCCATAAAGGCATTGAGAATGACTGCCCGATAATCATTAATCACACTTAAATAGCTGGTTTCACTAATCGCATAGTTCTTTTTCAATTCGCCCCACTGCAAAAATGGTAACGTTACCCCTACCCCTAGCGTGCCAACCGGATTATTCAACACTTGCTTTAGCTGAGTGCTAGATGAACCTACACTGCCGGTTAAGGTAATTTCAGGTAAAAAAGAGGCACGAGAAGCCTTCACCGTTTCTAAAGACGCTTCTAAACGATGACTAGATGCCAAAATATCAGGACGATTTTGTAGAACATCGGCAGGTACGCCGGCTGGAATCGTCTTTACTTGTAAAGCGGGTAAATGCCATGCGTAAGATTGATTACTATCCGTTGGCGCTTTACCTAGTAGTAAAGACAAAGAATTTGCGGCTGTTCTTTGCTGCTGTTTTAAAGACAGTAGCGTGCTATTGGCCGTCGCCAAGCTGCTTTCTACATCTGCCACATCGACTTGTGTCACAGCACCAGCGCGGTATTTTGCTTGGCTAATAGACAGCAGTTTTTCATTTCGGCTGATTAGCCCTTGTTGTGAAGCGATTAAATCGTTCAGGTATCCAATCTGCCAATAGAGTTTGGCAGTTGTATTCGTTAAGCTTAATGCCGTTTCTTGCAAGTCTTCAGCAGTGGCTTTGGCCTCCCACTCTGCAGCACTGGTAGTGTGTTTAAGCTTATTCCACAGATCAAGGCTGTAACTCACATTCAAACTCGCATCATGTGAATGAGAAATTTCATCGGTTTTTAAATCTCTGCTAGCTTGGCTATTCAAACTAGCACTCACTGTTGGTGTTTCATCTTCAGCTTTTAGCCCAGCAGTTAACCAAGCAGTGCGTAAGGTATAACCAGCCTTCTTCAAGTCTGTATTGGCAGCCAACATATCGGACATCAGTTGGTTTAACTGGCTATCTTGATATTGCAACCACCAGTCTTCGGTTTGTTTTACCGATTGAGTATCAGTGGTAGCAGTCCATTGTTTCGGTGTTTCCACGCTTTGGTTTGTACCGGTTGGTAGATTAGGCAACGCACACCCACTTAACAAACCACCTAAAATAAGCGATGCAACTAATTGTTTTAATTTAATTTTCATTTTTAATCTCTTGAGAGTGCATCAACTGGATTTAGCTTCGCGGCATTTTTTGCCGGTAGATACCCAAACACCACCCCAATTAATGTGGAGCACGCAAAAGCAGAAACCATCGAAGTAGTCGAATAGACCATCGTGAAACTGCTAGAGAATTGATCGAAGATAAATCCAATTCCTAGTGCGGCACCGACCCCTAAACACCCTCCAATTAAGCACACCAACACAGCTTCAATTAAAAACTGCTGCATGATGTCGCTTTGTCTTGCACCAATCGCCATCCGCACGCCAATTTCTTTGGTTCGTTCCGTCACAGAAACCAGCATGATGTTCATCACACCAATCCCACCGACAACCAGTGAAATCACCGCAATCATCGAGACCAGCAATGTCATGGTTTGTGTGGTTTGCTCAATGGTTTGGCGAATCGTGTCTGTGTTAAAAATGAAGAAGTCTTTGCGACCATGACGAAGTGTCATTAACTTCACGATGCCATCTTCCGCGGCAGACGTAGAGACAGAGTCTTTCACTCGAACGGTTAAGCTTTTTAGATAGTTACCACCAGTCATCCGCCCCATCACGGTGGTGTAAGGCAACCAGATATTGAGTGAGCTATTGTTACCAAACCCACTGTCTTTCTTTTCGGTTACGCCAATAATTCTGGCAGGCACACTGCCAACTAAAATGGTTTGTCCAATTACATTGCCTTGGCCGCCAAAGAGCTTTTTATAGGTGTTGTCATCAATCACTGCTGATTGTGCTAAATCCGCTTCATCGGTCTTATCAAAACTATTACCTTGGGCAAAATTCAATCCACGTACGCGGAAGTAACCATTACCAACCCCGTTAATAGTGGTAGAAACAGAAATATCGCGATACCGAGTCGATGCACTCGTAGAAACGGAAGGGGTGACGCTATCGACAAATGGTTGTTCAGCTAACGCTTCAGCATCTGCAGGTACTAGGGTTTGTACCTTGCCCGAACGCTCGTCACCAAAATCTGAACCAGGGAACACATCAATGGTGTTAGTTCCCATCGAGCTAATCTGTTTAAGAATGCGTTGGCGAGAGCCTTCACCAAGCGCGACAACAGATACGACAGACGCAATCCCAATAATAATGCCAAGCATGGTTAAAAATGTCCGTAGACGATGTGCTAACATCGCTTTAACAGACATATGCATCGCTTCACGGAATCTATCTAACCAAGCAGACCATTTCGCGGCTTTGATGCTCTCCTGCTTATCAGACTTTGCCGCAATTGTATTTGTCGCTTGGGTATCATTAATAATGCAGCCATCTTGAATCTCAATACGACGATCAGCATGGCTCGCAACCGACATATCATGAGTCACTAAAATGATGGTATGGCCTTGCTGGTGCAGGGTCTTTAAAATTTCCATCACTTCTTTACCGCTTTGCGAATCTAGCGCGCCAGTTGGCTCATCGGCCAAGATCACATCGCCGCCATTCATCAAGGCACGCGCAATACTCACCCGTTGCTGCTGGCCGCCAGATAGTTGCCCAGGCCGATTTCCTTGACGATTTCCCAAGCCCAAGCGTTCTAATAGCGCCTTTGCTCTAGTCGCACGATCACCTTTCGCAATTCCTGCATAAATCGCTGGAATTTCAACGTTACCTACTGCATCTAAATCGCCAAGCAAGTGATAACGCTGAAAAATAAAACCAAAGTGCTCACGACGTAATGCGGCCAAATCATCTGGCTGCATTTCCCGGGTGTCACGGCCATTGATACGGTATTCACCTTCGGTGGCTTGATCCAAGCAACCAATAATATTCATTAAGGTAGACTTACCAGAACCAGAGGCACCAACAATCGCTACCATTTCGCCAGCTTGAATCGAAAGGTTTACCGATTTCAGCACCGCAATTTCTTCGTCCCCCGCCTGATAACGGCGGGTGACATTTTTGAGTTCAATTAAAGGCTGAGTCATGGCTTACAACCCCATTGGAGGGCCACGACGCGATCCCTCAGATTTACCCGCACCTGTCGAGTCGCCCAACACAACTTTGTCGCCGTCTTTCAGACCATCAAGCACTTGTACATTGACGCGATTGTTTAAGCCGGTACGAATAATCTTTTCAACCACTTGCTGATTTGCTTGCAAGACTTCTACCGCGTAACGGCCATCAGGTAACTTGTTTTGTAATGCAGAAGCTGGGATGGTGAGCGTGTGCTTTGCCTCTGCTAACACCACATTCACTTGGGTAGTCATATCAATTCTGAACAAGCCTTCTGTGTTCGGCACTTCTAACACAGCGTTATAGTAAATAGCGCTAGAACTAGACGAGCTTGAGCTAGAACTTGATGAGGAAGACGAACTTGAACTACTACTATCGTCACTATCTAGGCTCGTTGGGCCAGGTTGAACACTCTTAATCGTTGTATAGAATTTACGATCTGGTAAACCAAGAATAGTGAAATAGACTTTCTGACCAGCTTTCACGCGAATCACATCGGCTTCTGAAATCTCTGCTTTGATTAATACTTTTTCAAGACGCGCTAGCTTAATAATGGTTGGCGTAGTTTGATTCGCGTTAACCGTTTGACCCGCTTTTGTGACTACCGAAACCACCACGCCATCCATTGGCGCAACGATTCTGGTGTAACCAAGGTTCGCTTTTGCGGTATCTACACTCACCTTTGCTTCTTCAATCGAAGCTTTAATTGCGGCAACATCCGCTTTTGCAATTTTTAGATTGGCTTCTGCTGTTTCTAGATCTGTCTTTGCCGTTGCATCTGCTTTGGCTAAGGTTTGCTGACGTAACGCAGTTTTTTCTGCGGATTCTAACGTTGCTTCTTTAGAGGCCAACTGCGCTTTGGTGTTAGTTAACGTAGCTTCAGCGGTTTTTAAGGTATTTTCTTGGGTGGTGGAGTCAATCTCAGCGATCAACTCCCCTTTTTTCACTTTATCACCCAAGGAAACTTTCAACGTTTTTAGCTGTCCTGATACTTGAGCACCCACACTAACTTGTTCTAGCGCTTCAATTGCACCAGAAGAAAGCACGGTATCTTCAAGGTCGGCATAGTGAACAGTAGTGGTTGTATAAACGGGCGCTGCATTACTCGGAAAAAATTGGCGTTTCGCCCACCAAGCAGCCAGTATAATGACGAGTAGAATAATGGAATATTTAATAATACTTGCGCGTCTTATTGGCATGGTCTCTAAACCTGTTCACTTTTAATTGATATATGAACTAGTTTGCCAAAGACAGCGGCAAGTTTGGGTTAAGCCAACCTAAAGTCTCTGTTAAGAAATTGTAAAAGCACTTGTTTATGATGCTCTAACAATAAGAACAACCTTTATTCAGGCAAAATAAATACACTGCAGTGCTTGAAAGGAATAATTTTGCACATTCTGCTAATTGATGATGATGTATCGCTATCTGGCATGCTCGGAGAATATTTAGAAGGCGAAGGCTTTCAGATCAGTATTCGTAATAGTGGCCAAGCAGGTCTAGATACTTTGAAATCGGAATCCATCGATTTAGTGGTGCTCGACATCATGATGCCTGCAATGGATGGCATGACGGTACTACGCCACATCCGCCAACAAAGCGAAGTGCCTGTTATTATGTTAACAGCACGCGGAGATAATATTGATAGAGTAGTTGGCTTAGAAATGGGCGCAGATGACTACCTATCTAAACCGTGCTACCCAAGAGAGTTATCCGCCCGAATCAAGGCCATCTTGAGAAGATCTTCCTCTAAATCCAGCACGGATGATGAATCGAATCTTTCTTTAGGGTATTTATCTTTAGAACAAGAAAAACGAATTGCCTCTTGGAAAAAGCAACCAATCGAACTCACCGCAACGGAATTCAATCTACTCGGCGCCTTGCTAATTGCAGACGGCAATGTCGTTTCCAAATCTGATTTATCAGAATCTGCGCTTGGAAAACCAATGGGGCCATACGATAGAAGCATTGATGTTCATATTAGCCACCTGCGCCAAAAATTAAGTCTACTACCAGACTTCAATTTACAAATCAGTACCGTTCGCGGTATTGGTTATCGTTTATCTACTTAAGCGCTATTGGGGTGTTTTTAACACCCCATTTCCGTAATTACCTCTCTACCCAACGCCCCTGTCCGCCGACGAGTTTGTTTCCTTAATTACAGCAAACTACACCCTATCGCTAAAATTTGGGGATAACGCTAAAAGCACCTACGGCTCCATTGCTTTTTTGTCATGTACCCACTCCCATTAGGTCGTATAACGCTAATAAGTGGTGCGGTTTTATTATATTCATCCGCAGAATTCCTACCGTAAAATTGATCAAATTTACCGATTAAATTAATTTTCCACTGGTGGTTATTCAACATGTACAAAATCATTCCTGCGAAGCCAGAACATGCAAAGCAAATTGTTTCTTATGTAGGCATTACCTGTTATTGGAAAGAGTTTGTCGAAGGAAACGATTTAGGGCAATCCTTCGAAGAGTTTATGCTTCAGTGGTATGTGAATCCACGATTAGAAGATACGAAAGTCTTGGTCAAAGAAGGGGATGAAGCGCGCATCTATGGCTGCGTGATTGCTGCAACCTTGGATCGTTTAGGAGAAATGCCGGATTACACCCCGCATTTGCATCCACGGGTAATGGAAGTATTTGGAAACTGGTTTCAATATCCAGTTAGCGACAGCGTCGTACTAGAACTATTTGCACTAGATCCTGCACTGCGAGGTCAAGGCTATGGTGGCAGACTGTATCAAGTAGTGGAAGAACTAGCAGCTTCTACCGGCAAAGAGTGTATTGCCGCATTTGTATGGTCTTGCTTCCCAGACTCCTTAGTTACCCTAACACGCAGATGCCTCATGGTACGCGGGTGTATTAACTTCCCTAGCCCAGTAGATATCCCACTGCTCTATCTAGAAAAACGCCCAGAATACACGGCGACCAAAGATTATTTTCAATCTAAGCCGTATCAAGCAACCACCAACATGCTGCTTTCTTAAGCCACAAGATGATGTTGACCACGACAACTTACTTCGTGGTCAACATTTAGAAAGACAAATCAGAATTACAACTTAATCACGTAATACTTCTTCACTTTCTCTACCACTTCCCAACGGCCTTTGAACCCTGGTTCGATAATAAATACATCCCCTGCTTTTAGGTGAATTGGCTCGCCATTTTCTGGCGTTAGAATGCAATGGCCTTCCAGAAAGTTACAATATTCCCAAACCTTGTAGTCTACTTTCCATACGCCAACAGAAGATTCCCACACGCCCATGTGTAAAGTACCATCAGCAGAAGAGTACCCATTATTGGTTAGTGTGTGTGGCTCGCCTTCTGCCACAGTACCCGCCCAAGGACGATCAACGATTGGAGTAGGATTTGCTTCGCGATGAAGAAAAATATGCTCTTTCATGGGTATTCAACTTTCTAGGTAAGAAGGACTAGCAAAATAACAATTACCTGATACTAAACAGGTGTTCTGATAGAAGCAATTACCCAAGACGGGGGATGTCGGAATATGAAAATAAGCTGTCGGTCATTGATAGTGAGGAGGTATCGACATAGTCAAAAACGACTTTTCAACATAACAAAAGCCAAATGTCATAAATATTGATACAATATTCTTTTGGCATAACCCTATCGATTAAATGAAATTTCTTACCCTCTCTGTACCACTACTTTTAAGCTTGCCCCTGCATGCAGAAACATCTACCAATAGTGTTATTGGGGAATATGAAGTACTCCAAGAGCTTTCTGGCCAGCGCTCAACCATTCATCTGAAATGCGAAACTGCAACAGAATGTAAACTGACATTTGGCCAAAACAAGTACCCTTCCATTCCTCCAGAGGTACATCAACTCAAAGCGATTCATGAGGTTGATAATGTAGCGGAAGCAAAAAATGCATTAAGCTATGCGATCACCAATTTAGATCAAACGAAACTGGATGACCACGCGCCCGGCTCTTGGCCATTTCAACTCAAAAAAGAACTCGCCCAGAAACCGAGCATCAGTAAATGCTGGGATTTAAACTTTAATGAGCCTTCCTACTTACTGGCCTGCAAACTCAAAACAGGCGAGCAAGAGTTAAAGCCAATGTATCTATTTATGACCCAATTATCTAACTGCAATACTGGATTTTGCCGTTATATGATTATTCCAAGTAATCCACGCTAGTTAACATAAGCAAAGGGGGAAATTCCCCCCTTTTTTCATTTAACTATTTCTAAACACCACAGCAGGTCTTAGCTTTAATAATCTGAGTAATAGCGGCATGACCACCAGCAAAATCGCGAGAGTAATCACGGGAATCAATGTCCAACTCAAAGATGACGGTTGATACGGCACTTCCAACCATTTCACGTTTACAAAAGCGGCAAACGCTTCATTTCCTAACACTGCAATCAATGAAGTCACCCCTCCAAGCACAAGGTATTCCCACAAGAAAAGCCTCGCAATCATACCCTGCGTACCACCAACACCTTTTAGAATAGCGACTTGCTTCTGACGCTTCTGTATACCCATTGCCAAAGCAGACCACAGCACCAGCGCCCCACTAATAATGCTAAAGCCTAAGATAAACTGTAGTGCAGCACTTAATTGATCCATGATGCTCTTCGCTTGCGCTAGCAATCGGCTCACATCAATGACAGTTAAATTTGGCATTTGTTTTAGTAGCGTCAATTCCACGTTTCTGTGCTCTGGAGCTAAGTAAAAACTACTGACATAACTCGTCATTTGCTCAGCCAACATATCAGGGCTAGCAATCACAAAGAAGTTCACCTGAAAAGACGTCCAATCCAATTTTCGAATGTTCGCGACTTTACCTGTAACCTTTGTGCCTGCAATATCATAAGTCAGCGTATCACCAACCTGAACCCCTAGCTTTTCAGCGATTCCCTGTTCCACAGACCAACTATTGCGGGTTGTTTCATCAAACGCTTTACCCGCAACGATCTTATTGCCTTTTGGTGTTTCTAACATCCATGAAAGGTTAAACTCTCTAGTTGCTAAGCGCCGCGTTTGCTGGTCAACATAGTCAGTAGGCTTTACGACATGCTGATTAATCATCTGAAGCCGACCACGAATCATGGGATAGGCAGTAGGCGCAGTGATATGTTCAGATTGGAAGGCATTCTTAAAACGATCTAGTTGATCGGACTGAAGGTTAATCACAAATCGATTAGGTGCATCAGAAGGAATTTTGCTTTCCCAGTTTCCCACTAACCGCGTCGCCGTTAGGCTGACTAACAAGATGGCAATCAGCCCTAAACTAATTGCCCCCGCTTGAATAGCAACCAAGGCTGGTTGGCGTAAGAGACTATTCATCGCCATACGTAAGGTGAATGCGGATGGATTGGATAGTTTCAATATCCATTTTGCTATCACCCAAACTAACCCACCGACCAGCGCGCACCACAAGATTAAACCGGCAAGTAAGGCAAATGTAATCCATACATTATGCAAAATGCTATACGCAATGATCGCTAATAATCCGCCGCCCAAAAGCAAACCACCACTCCAAATGGAAACGGGGGCGTCGAGCCTTAAAAGTTGAATCACCGTAAAGTTTCTTAACTGCCAGATAGCAGGTAATGCCACTACTAAGATTAAACACAGGCCAGCAATTAGAGATTGCAAGACAACCGAAACCGGTAAAGCGGGTAACTCCATCATCAATAATGAGGCGATTCTGGAAATCACTAATTGCTGTAAACCCAAAGAAAAAACAACACCCAAAACAGAAGCCACAAAGCCAATGCCAATAAACTGGGCTAAATACAACCTAGTTAGTTGAGCTGCAGTCATGCCTTGTGTACGCAATACGGCCCACACCCTAATGTGACGATTCACATACTGCGTTGCAGATAACATCCCTGCTGATAGTGCTAGCACCACTGCTAGTACTTCCGCCATTTTTAAAAAGCGTTGCGCATTATCCATCACAGGTTTTAAATCGCCACGGGTATTGGTCGCATCTTCGACTCTCGCCCCTTGTGGCAAATGTAACTTAGCCCAACTACTCCAGACCTTCATTGCAGGTGACTCACCTGCCACCATCAATACATAGCTAATACGGCTTTGATCCTGCACTAAACCTGAGGTCTGTAAATCGGCGGCTGAAAGCATCAAGCGAGGTGACAAAGAATTAAAATTAAACCGCGCATCAGGCTCCTTAATTAATTGCCCTGCAATGCTTAACGCGGCATCTCCAACATAAATGCGCTGACCTAATTTTAGGTTGAGTCGATCTAGAATTGCTTTATCTACCCACACAGACCCTTTTGCAGGGGCACGAGCGGCTACCGTATTTCCATTAGCCAATAGAACAGTTAACTCTCCGCGTAAGGGGTAACTACTTTCTACCGCTTTTGCACTCACTAACATGGCATCTTTTTCAGTCTGTGCCATTGTTGGAAACAACCAGCCATTGGCTGTCTTTAACCCCATTTCATGGGCTTTATTTTGAAGTGACGAAGGAAGTGCTTTGTCACCACTGACTAAGGCATCTCCACCTAAGAGCACGCTAGATTGTGTTTCAACAATTGCACTTAGTCTCGCTGACACAAATTGAATCGTTGCCATTGCGCAAACCGCAACCAGCAAGGTAAACACCATCAGGCGATTTTTATTTAAATCTCGCCAAAATAAACGCCATCCAAACATGAAATTTCCTAGATTCGACAATCAATTGCCATTTTTAGGCAAAGTGAGCGCCAACTGAAAAGCCCTATTACATTTAGGGTTGCCTAGTATCTAAAACTCGCCTACCATCGCGTTCAACTTCGGTTTCATTTACCACAAAAACACCAACCCTGTGGGCTCATTCCGGCTGTCGCTACACTAGCATAGCCCCCCCGAACCGGATGAAAGTTCCCCGATCGAGGAAAAATATGTCATTACCGTTAACCACCTTATTTGAAAACAATCAACGCTGGGCTGACAAAGTGAATCAGCGTGATCCTGGTTTTTTCGAAAAACTATCATTACAGCAAGCACCAGAATACCTTTGGATCGGCTGTTCAGACAGCCGTGTTCCTGCCAATGAACTGATTGGCTTATTGCCAGGCGAAGTATTTGTTCATAGAAACATTGCAAACCTGATTGTCCATAGCGATTTAAATTGCTTATCGACCATTCAATTTGCAGTAGATGTGCTTGCCGTTAAGCACATCATTGTCTGTGGGCACTATGGTTGCGGTGGTGTCAATGCGGCCCTACAAGGTAAGCGTGTTGGGTTGGTAGATAACTGGCTTCGACATATCCATGATATCAACCAAAAACACGAAATTTTGATGTCTGCCCAACCAGATATCATCACGCAAAGCGATCGTCTGTGCGAACTCAACGTTATTGAACAAGTATTAAATGCTTGCCAAACGACCGTTGTTCAAGACGCATGGCAACGTGGCCAACCTCTGACGGTTCATGGTTGGGTATACCGCCTAAATAATGGCTTACTGCACGATCTGAAAATCTCTATTTCTTCACAAGAAGAATTATTAGATTGTTATAACGACGCAGTAAATAACCTAAGACTGGGCAAATAGTCTGGCAGTAAGTGAACAGCTTTAAAAAACCAAAGGGCGCAAATAGCGCCCTTTGGTTTTTTATATCAAACACTTAACTCAGTGTCGGCTCTGGCTCTATCCAAGTCACCCCATGTAAAGGGCACTGACGGATGGCCTTCTGTAAGACCTCAATCGCATCTGGACGCGGGAAACGACGGCGCCAAGCAAGCACAATGCGACGCGTTGGTTCAGGCGACTCAAATCGAATGATGTTCATTAGATTATAGCTAGCTTCGTTTTCAGCTACTTCGTTAGCAGGTAAGACAGTTACCCCTAAACCAGAAGCAACCATCTGACGAATGGTGGCTAAAGAGGAGCCTTCTAATGTACGTTGTAACCCTGCCTGACCACCTCTATTTAGCGCAGGACACACCTGTAGTACCTGATCACGGAAGCAATTACCCTGCCCTAGCAATAAAACATCATCCTCAACTAATTTAGCTGGGGGCAAACGATCAGACTCTTCCGCCCACTTATGATTAACCGGCGTCGCGACAACAAAAGACTCATCATACATAGACACCATTTCAAAGCCGGTATCATTGAAAGGCAAGGCCAAGATCATTGCATCTAACTTTCCTTGCCGGAGAAGCTCACATAATTTACTGGTGTAGTTCTCTTCAATCAGCAATGGCATCTGCGGCGCCATTGGCTTTAGTTTTTGAATCAAATGGGGTAGTAATCCAGGAGCAACGGTATAAATCACACCAAGGCGAAGAGGAACAGATAATTGATCCTGCCCGGCTTTTGCAATTTGCTTGAGAGAATCCGCCTCTTCAAGCACTCTTTGCGCTTGTTGAATAATTTGCTCGCCCAAAGGGGTGAGCGTGATCTCGCCATTACGCTCAAAAATTTGAACACCGAGTTCTTCTTCTAGCTTTTTTACAGCAACAGATAAGGTGGGTTGGCTAACATAACAAGCATCCGCAGCTCGCCCAAAATGTCTTGTTGTTGCAACCGCTAAAATATAGCGTAGTTCAGTAAGCGTCATATTGAATTATTTTAAACAGAGGATAGAAGGCTCGAAATCTTTATTCCGGTTTGACAATGACGCGCGGTTTGCCTTGTACGTCTACCGCAACATACGTTAGGGTCGCTTCCGTGACTTTCACCACTATCGGATTTTCAGGATGTCGCTCTGCAAAGACTTCCACTTTAATCGTGACAGAAGTTCTACCAACACGTAGCGGCTCAGCATAAAAGCTAACCAAATCCCCCACATGAACGGGTTCTTTAAATTGAAATGCATTGACCGCCACGGTCACGACCGCACCTTTTGCTAGGTTAGTCGCTTCAGCAGCACCAGCAATGTCAACTTGAGACATCATCCAACCACCAAAGATAGAACCATATGCGTTCGCATCTTTTGGCATCGTCATTACACGTAATGTTGGAATTTTGCCTGGAGGCAATTCAACAGTATCAACAAACATACTCATATGTACGCCTATATCGCCCAATCAATAACGTTGGGACTATCGTTTATTTGGGTCTGCAGGAGCTGCAGCTTGCTGCAAGGTTTGCAGTGCTGCTTTCTGCATTTCCATTGTCTTAATGCTCATTTGCAGCATATTAACGTTAACGGTTAGCCACCCTTCAATGACTTTCAATTCGTTAATCTTCTTTTCAAGATCTTCAACTGAAAACATCGGCGGTACGCCAGATGATGCTGCACCAGTCATCTCAAGCGGCTTCCACATGTCGCGAAACAATTTGAACGGGTCATTTAGGTCTTCAGCCATTACATACTCCCTTTCGTTTGAAAACTGCTCGCTAATTTGAATTCGTCATCTTCATCACATTTGACAAGCAAAATGATGAGAGGATCAATCAAGTCTGCATAAAAAAACAAACTACTTATAAAGTATAACGGAAGTATAAGATTCCATCATGCCTTGTCTTCATAAAATGAAAATAAAAAACCCCAGCAAGCTGGGGTTTTTCAATGCGCCAGACTAAGCTAGATTAGCCTTTTGCTACTGCATCCACTACTGCCAATGCAGTCATGTTCACAATACGACGAACAGATGCAGTTGGCGTCAAGATATGAACAGACTTATCTACACCTAGCAAGATTGGGCCAATGGTCACGCCATCTACACTTGTTTTTAACAAGTTAAATGAAATGTTAGCCGCATCTAGTGTTGGCATAATCAACAAGTTAGCCGCACCTTTTAGGCGAGAATTCGGGAACGTCATCTGACGAACCGTTTCGCTCAATGCAGCGTCACCGTGCATTTCACCTTCAACTTCTAGTTCTGGATCTAGTTGATTAACTAGTTCAAGGACCTTACGCATTTTCAGAGAAGAAGGAGAATCGATACTACCGAAGCTAGAGTGAGAGCACAAAGCTACTTTAGGAACGATACCAAAACGACGAATACTATCGGCAGCCATGATCGTAATTTCTGCTAATTGTTCTGCAGATGGATCATGGTTTACATAGGTATCCGCAATAAAGACGTTACCGGTTGGCAGAATGAGAGCATTCATTGCTGCCATGGTTTTTGCGCCAGGTGCATAACCCACTACATCTTGAATGGTCTGCAAGTGATTATGATGATGGCTCATCATACCGCAGATCATTGCATCTGCATCGCCACGGCGAACCATCAATGCGGCAATCATAGTCACACGGCGGCGCACTTCACGCTTAGCATCCGCAACAGTGACACCTTTACGTTGCATGATGTCATAGTATAGAGACCAGTAATCACGATAGCGCGGATCGTACTCTGGGTTCACTAATTCAAAATGCTCACCCGGGCGAATACGCAAACCTAACTTTTCGATACGCTGCTGGATAACGGCAGGACGACCAATCAAGATTGGTTGTGCTAAACCTTCATCCACAATAGCCTGAACCGCATGCAATACGCGCTGATCTTCACCTTCTGCGTAAACCACACGTTTCTTCGCCTTTTTCGCAGCCGCGAATACTGGCTTCATGAAGATATTTGTGCGGTAAACAAACTGTGTCAGTTTCTCTACATAGGTATCTAGATCGGCGATTGGGCGAGTCGCCACGCCAGAGTCCATCGCTGCTTTCGCAACGGCTGGCGCAATCTTAATAATCAAGCGAGGATCAAATGGCTTTGGAATTAGATATTCTGGGCCAAATGATAGGGTTTGATCTGCGTAAGCAGAGGCAACCACATCACTTTGTTCTGCCATTGCCAAATCTGCAATTGCACGAACACACGCTAGCTTCATTTCTTCGTTAATTGTCGTTGCGCCAACATCTAGGGCACCACGGAAGATAAATGGGAAGCAAAGTACGTTGTTTACCTGGTTAGGGAAGTCAGAACGGCCAGTACAAATAATTGCGTCTGGACGAGCCTCTTTCGCTAATGGCGGTAAGATTTCAGGATCTGGGTTAGCCAACGCCAAGATTAATGGTTTGTCAGCCATGCTGCGAACCATGTCTTGGGTAACTAGTTTAGGACCTGATAGACCTAGGAAAATGTCGGCACCCGCAATCGCGTCTTTTAGCGAGCGCGCATCGGTTTCACGGCAGTAACGCGCTTTAGAAGCATCTAGCTTTTCGTCACGGCCTTTGTAAATCACGCCTTTAGAGTCACAAACAAGAATATTTTCCTGTTTTACACCTAACGCCACCAAAAGATCCAAGCAAGCTACAGCAGCTGCACCAGCACCTGAAGTAACTAGTTTTACACTGCCGATTTCCTTACCTACTACGCGCAAGCCGTTTAAAACTGCCGCCGCAGTAATAATCGCCGTTCCGTGCTGATCGTCATGGAAGACTGGAATCTTCATGCGTTGGCGAAGTTTTTGCTCAACATAGAAACACTCTGGTGCCTTGATATCTTCAAGGTTAATACCACCAAAAGTTGGCTCTAATGCAGCAATGATGTCGACCAATTTATCAGGATCGTTTTCATCTACTTCAATATCGAATACATCGATACCTGCAAATTTCTTAAAGAGAACGCCCTTACCTTCCATGACTGGCTTACCAGCCAATGGGCCAATATTACCAAGACCCAATACCGCAGTACCGTTAGAAATCACGGCAACTAGGTTACCCCTAGCGGTCAATGTCATTGCTTCATTTGGATCTTCGACGATGGCGTCACATGCTGCTGCAACACCTGGTGAGTACGCTAGCGCTAGATCGCGCTGGGTCATCATTGGCTTGGTTGGGGAAATCTGGATCTTTCCGCCGGTTGGGTAACGGTGATATTCCAGTGCGCTTTTGCGCAACTCTTCATCCATGCTAGCTCCTGCATTTTTGATTGTCGTGGGGGGGAACGACTTCGCTAGAAGTCGCTATCGCTCGTTTTTCTTCTAGCCAAGCATTATAACCGACTGAGATATTTTGCCTAGAAAATATCAGTAAAAAACCAGCGATCTACCAAATATAGGTAAGAAAGTTAGTCTAGCCTAAAAATATTCCGCTGACAGCAAAACAACAAGGTAAAATCTTCAAAAAAGTCATTATTCGAAAATAGAAACTAGTTATATGACCTACAAGCAACCTATTTCTACCCTCATCGTGGTACACACTTCGGATCTTAAAGTGTTATTAATCGAACGTGCCGATCGACCTGGTTTTTGGCAGTCTGTGACTGGTAGCATCGAACTCGGCGAGCAAATTGAGGAAACAGCGGCAAGAGAACTCGCGGAAGAAACGGGGTTTACACCTAACGATGGTGAATTAACGAATTGGCACATTCAAAACCAATACGAGATATATGAGACTTGGCGTCATCGTTACGCACCAGGCGTTACCTCCAATACCGAGCATGTTTTTGGTTTTAAATTGCCAACAACAAAACCTGTTACCCTTGCGGCGAAAGAACATATCAGTTATCGATGGGTAAATTGGGAGACCGCTGCAGAGGTTGTTTTTTCACCAAGCAATAGAGAAGCAATCTTATTATTAGGTAAAAAATTAAATACCTAATTGATAGAAAAACACAAAAAAAAACGCCAGTTCCGAAGAACTGGCGTTTTTCTTTGATGCACGATGCCAGATTAGTTCAAACCAGAAAGAAACAGTTGGTTAACGCGTTTTACAAAGCCTGCAGGATCAGTCAATTGACCACCTTCAGCCAGTAAAGATTGCTCAAACAACACCAAACTCAACTCTTTAAATGCGTCATCTGAACCATCTGCAGCCAATCGTTTAACCAAAGCATGGCTTGGGTTTAATTCTAAAATCGGCTTTGCACCACTCACTTGCTGGCCAACCGATTTTAGTAGGCGCTCTAAATGCCCACTCATATCTTGGTCATCTACCACCACACAAGCAGGAGAATCAGTTAGTCGATGCGTAACGCGTACATCTTTCACTTTATCGCCTAACACTTCTTTCACGCGCACCAACACGTCTTTTAGATCATCTTCCGCTTTTTTCTGCTCAGCTTTCTCTGCTTCGTCAGCAAGCGCGTCCATGTCTAAAGAACCTTTGGTTACAGACTGAAGCTTTTTACCTGCATACTCGGTCAGTGAAGACACCATCCATTCGTCGACTCGATCAGAAAGCAGTAAGACTTCTACCCCTTTCTTACGGAAAATCTCTAAATGAGGGCTGTTTTTTGCTGCAGTGAAAGAGTCGGCCGTCACATAGTAAATCTTGTCTTGGCCTTCTTTCATACGCTCGATATAAGCATCTAGAGATACAGCTTGATCTTCGTTATCTAGCGATGTAGAAGCAAATCGGCAAAGTTTGGCAATTTTTTCTTTATTGCTAAAATCTTCACCGATACCTTCTTTAAAGACAGTACCAAATTCTTTCCAGAAGGTTGCATACTTTTCTTTGCCTTCATCAGACTCATCTTTTGCTAAGTCTTCTAGTAGGCCAAGTACCTTTTTCACGCAACCCGCGCGGATTGCATCGATATCTTTGCTGTGCTGTAAAATTTCACGGCTAACGTTGAGAGGCAAATCATTGCTATCAATTACCCCCTTCATGAATCGAAGATAATTTGGCAGTAATTTTTCTGCGTCATCCATGATGAAAACACGGCGAACGTATAACTTAATGCCATGCTTATGATCGCGATCATACAAATCAAATGGCGCGCGTTTAGGTACATATAGAAGTTCAGTGTACTCTTGGCGGCCTTCTACGCGCGCATGAGACCAGGCTAGCGGTGGCTCCCAGTCATGAGAGACATGCTTATAGAACTCAATGTATTGCTCTTCTGTCACTTCGGACTTGTTACGTGTCCAAATGGCAGAAGCGGAGTTCACTGTTTCGACCTCTTGCTCACCGGTTAGCTCGCCTTTTTCGTCACGCTTTGGTTTATGCAACTGAATCGGCAATGAAATATGATCGGAGTACTTTTTGATGATGCCTGACAAGCGCCATTCGTTGAGGAACTCGTCTTCGCCTTCACGCATATGAAGAACGATCTCCGTTCCACGTCCGGTTTTTTCAACATCTTCTAATGTGTACTCGCCATCACCTAGCGATTCCCATCTAACTGCTTCAGCAGCAGGACGTCCCGCACGGCGAGTTGTGAGCGTAACTTTTTCTGCCACAATAAAGGCAGAGTAGAACCCCACACCAAACTGACCAATTAAATTAGAATCTTTTTGCGAGTCACCAGATAGCTTCTCGAAAAATTCTTTTGTACCAGACTTGGCAATAGTACCAATGTGATTAATGACTTCTAAACGACTCATTCCAATACCGTTGTCGGCTATGGTTAGCGTACGCTTTTCCGCATCAAATGAGATAGAAATCTTCAGTTCAGGATCATCCGCTAAGAGACTGCTACGCTCAATCGCCTCAAAGCGTAATTTATCCACTGCATCTGATGCATTTGACACTAACTCACGAAGGAAAATCTCTTTATTCGAATAAAGAGAATGAATCATGAGTTTTAGAAGCTGTTTAACTTCTGTCTGAAATCCTAGGGTTTCTTTATTGCTGCTCATTTGTCTACTCTTCCATTTAACGGATTAACAACTGACCCACAGGAGATAGGGGCGGGCCGCCATGTTTCAAGCCCTCTTTTATGCGGAATTGTTAGAATTTAACAATTCCAGCCCTCCCATTGCCGTTAATGTCTTTTTACACTGGCGTTCAAAGCTATTGATTTCCTTTAAAACGGCATCAATATCTTTGCGCTGTTGTTCTAGTAATGTCCTTCTCGACTGCAGTAAGCGAATCGAATGGGCTAATGCGTTCGGTTCTTCGCCAGGTGCATCATAGATATCAAACAACTCTTTGATATCTGAGAGAGAAAAACCTAGTCGCTTACCTCTTAACAATAGCATCAATCTGACACGTTCTTTAGGAGAATAATATCGATTCCGCCCCACTCTTTCAGGAGAGAGCAGCCCTTCATCTTCATAAAAACGTATCGATCTTGTAGTTACATCAAACTCTCTTGATAAATCAGAGATCGTAAAGAGTTTTTTCGTATTATGATGTAAATCGACCATGACTCACCTCAGTTACCAATAAGGAATTCGCATCACGATTACGTAAGCGTCAATTTGCATTTTATCGCAATCACATAAAAATGAAATAATTTAAAAACTTTTTCTAGACTTTCTTAAAATATCTGCTACAAATTAAAATTGGACATAAAATTTTAAATACAAAAAAAGAATTTCAGTTTCCGGAACGACCATGAATTCGAAAGTGCAAAAACGGGCAAGAGACGAATCCTCTAAGATCGTCAAAAGACAGACTATTCTTCAAGCTGCTTTAGAGCTTTTTTTGGGTGGATATCAACTACCAAAAGTAGATGATATTGCTGAAAAAGCGGGGTTAGCTAAAGGTACTGTTTATCTATATTTCGCTTCGCGCGAAGAAATTTATTTTCACCTAGTGACAATCCATTCCACTGCCTACTGGGATAGTCTTGAAGTCTTCCTTGCTGAATGTGGCGATCTAACGCCAGAAAAACTGGCGAGATGGATTTTGAACTACCATGATAGCAACCCTCACTACCTTCCAATGGCAAGTATTCTAAATAAGATGCTTGAAGAGGCTTCGGAACTCAACCAGACCTTAGAGTTCAAACAACTATTAGCTGCTAAGCTGATTACCTGTGGTGGCTGGTTGGACAAGAAAATTACTGGCATTACACCAGGTGAAGGCAGTCACCTACTCTTAGCATTAAACGCGCTAACAGTAGGCTTATGGGAAAGAGCTAACCCGACGAAAGCAGTTAGGGATTTACTTGACTTGCTAGAACTTGGAAATCTACGCGTCAACTTCCAAAAAGAAGCGGAAAAAAGCGTGATGGCATTGTGCAAAGGCTACAGCAGCAACACCACCAATACTCCATTACAAAGTGATTAACTCTTTGTAATTAGCACTTTCACTTTATCCCCAGGCTGCAAAGTTTTGGGGATATCGTTCCACTTTTTCAATTCAACAGGCGTTACCTTGTACTTTCTAGCAATGCTATACAGGGTATCTCCTTGTTTCACGGTATATACAGTCGACTTCTCTTTTTCACGCTCAGCTTGCTTATGAGACTCGTTTGCTAACTTCGCTTTATCTTTAGCGCTTAACGGCTTACTGTCTTCTTCTTTTTTATTACTATCTGATTTAGCCTGTGCAAGATTACCAGTTGAAAGCTTTAATACTTGACCGAGTTGAATGCCATGACCATCCAACTTATTTAATTTAACCAACTCATCGGTCGTCAGATTATTGCGTTTCGCAATGCTATATAACGTATCGCCTTGGACAACAGTATAACTTGTAGCAACCGTTAAATTTTTCTCGCCAGCCTTTGATTTTTGAGGTGGCAATTCTTTCTGGTCTAGTTGCAACATTGCAATTTGGTTTGCAGAAGTATTATCTGGACTACCTACCACTAAGGCATCTGCTGATTTCACATCCGCAGCTTTTGGAACGGTGTTGGCTTGATTATCACTTAATGAGCTTGAAGAGTAAGCGACTGTTTGCACGCCCCCCATATTGTTCATATTGATATTATCAGCAGTTGGCTTGCCATCAGAAATACTGGTTTTAGACGGGTTATTTATACCTGCATTATTTGGTGCGGCAACCGCCATGATAATGCCACCAGATTTCGATTCACTTTTCGCAACGGGTCTGATCATTCCACTGTCGCTTAATACAACCGGTGAATTTGAATTCTTGCTTACACTACCCTTTTCCACTTTATTGGTACTGGTTGAAGCCAAAGTAACGGCGCTATTGTTGGTGTTACTTACCGCATTCTTATCCGTATTTGTAACAGAAACCACATTTGTAGAAGGCTCTGCAGGCTTTGTTGCCGCTAGCACCTGTACAGATACCCTTGTAGGTTTTGTTTTAGGCTCTTCCTTCACTGTAACAGCGGGAGCAATTTGCCCTTTTTCTTGTAACGCAATAACGGCAGGAGTAGTAACAGCAGGATCAGGCACTAGAGAAGGCTTAAATCCTTTTCGTTGTGTTTTTAACGGGACTGGCTTTGCCAATGTTGGCGCCGCGCTTGCTAATGCCAGTGGGTTGTTATCATCATCTGACATGGGTACGAGCAAAATTTGGCCCGTTGCTACCTTGGTTTTTGTTGAAAGTTTATTATATTTGCGCAGCTCATCTAAACTGATGCCATGCGAATCTGCAATATCAGTTAGCTTTTCGCCTTTGCGCGTACCATAGGCCTGCCAAGATAAAGTCGGCTTATCATAGTTTGCTAATCGAGTTAAAAAACTATCGGCTTTATCTACGGGCACTAAAATACGTCTAGTATCTTTACTCGCAATGACAGGCTTTGTGTACGCTGGGTTTAAATCTGTAAAATCTTGAACAGTCATATCCGCTAGTTGAGCGGCAAGTTTGGTATCAATATGGCGATTTGGCGCGACAGTGACAAAGTACGGGCGGTTTGGAATAGGATCTAGCTTAACGCCATACGCAGATGGGTCTGAGATAATATTCTTTAATGCCATGAGTTTAGGCACGTAATTTCTCGTCTCAGCAGGCATATTGAGACTCATGAAATCAGTCGGCAAACCTTTATCACGGTTTTTCTGCACCGCACGTCCAACAGCACCTTCACCCCAGTTATAGGATGCAAGTACCAAGTTCCAGTCACCAAAAAGGCTATAGAGGTAGTCAAAGTAGTTAATCGCAGCATCCGTTGCCGCGACAACATCGCGACGGCCGTCATACCACCAAGTTTGCTCTAATCCATAAGTCTTGCCGGTAGAGGGGATGAATTGCCACAAACCAGATGCATGTGCTGGTGAATAAGCGGTGGGGTTGTAGGCACTTTCAACAATAGGCAACAGAGCCAATTCAGTCGGCATGCCACGCTTTTCTAGCGCATCAACAATGTAATAAAGATAGCGACGAGCACGGCCTGTCACTCGTTTTAAATAATCTGGACGATTTATGACCCATGCTTCGTGATCTTTCACAATCGGCGCATCTAAAGATGGCATTTGAAAGCCAGCACGAATACGTTCCCATAAATCATCTTGGAGTGCGTTATTTAGTACGCTGTCAGTTTCCCCCACTACACGGTAGTTATGAGGAATGAGACGATGCTCAATAGGCGCAGGAGGCTGGATGTCTTGTTCAGGAACCACATCTGTGGCGTGGACATTAACAGTAACAAGCAATAATGATGCTGGTACTAGCAGGGAGCGAAATGTCATGCGGCGGCCTGCCCTTTGAAAATAATTACGGATCGCCGCATGTTAAGTGGCGTAAGAATTTGAGTCAAGACATCTTGTCATTCTTTACAATGGCATATTTCATGCGAATGGAAGAAATCCTTTATATTCAAGCCTTAACCCTTGCTTGAAGTGGCTGCAGATTCTGTGGATTTAGCCTTATTTGTTGCATTGTTTTCACCCACTTTTCCGGCGCTATTCCTGACATCCCAAGCCCTATAGAGCTTTGCCATCAAACGTACGCCAGGACAATAACCGTTTGGATCACAAATTGTTCTTTTGCGATTAGCAGCCATCCTATTTACCCCTTAGTCATATTGCAATGCAGCATATCATGCTTTGTAGTGCGCCACTCTGATTTCGATCAAACACTGCTATTGCCCTCATTTACACATTTGATCAAATTTGCAATTTGATCAAATGTTGGTTACAGTAAAAACAGTGCGTATCGAGTATATTGAGATGAAAAAGTTTGTTAATGCGAAAAAAGCAGCTTCAGGAGGCACATAGCTTTCTTGATCAAACCAATTTTTTGATCAAATATTAGGTGAATCATGGAAGCATCGCTCAAGCAGTTTTTACAAGAACATCAAATTCATGAAGTAGAATGTGTTATTCCCGATATGACAGGCATTGCTAGAGGCAAAATTGTGCCAAAAAATCTTTTTGTTGCAGAAGACAACATGAAGATGTCTAAGGCCGTGTTAATGATTACGGTCAATGGCGAATTTGCCGATTTAGATCGATTTGTTGGCCCTAGTGACCCAGATATGGTCTGCGTACCCGATGCAGCTACCATTCGGAAAGCGCCGTGGGCAATTGAACCCGTTGCCGTGGTGATTCATGATTGTGTTGATTTTGACGGCAGAGGAGTCGCCCTCTCCCCTCGTGCAGTATTGCGCAAAATTATTAAGCTTTATAACGACAAAGGCTGGAAACCAGTCGTTGCACCGGAAATGGAGTTTTATCTCATCGCACAAAATAATAATCCGCATGAGCCATTAAGACCGCCTGTTGGTCGGGCAGGCAGGACAGAAGTTGGGCGTCAGTCTTTTTCTATTGATGCGGTGAACGAGTTCGATCCTTTTTTCCAAGATCTTTCAAATTTTTGTGATGAGGCGGAATTAGGCGTTGAAACATTAATTCACGAAGTTGGCGCAGGCCAAATGGAAATTAACTTTTCTCATGGCGATCCGCTAGATTTGGCAGACCGAGTATTTCTGTTTAAACGTTGCGTCAGAGAGACTGCTTATCGTCACAATATTTTTGCCACCTTCATGGCAAAACCAATGGAGCATGAACCCGGCAGTGCCATGCATATTCACCAAAGTATTGTGGATAACCAAACAGGGAAAAACATCTTCTCTTTAAATGATGGTTCCGCAAGCCCCCTCTTCTTTAATTATATTGCTGGTCTACAAAAATACATGCCGCATGCCATGCCTATGTTTGCGCCATATGTGAACTCTTACAGAAGATTATCTCGCTTTACCGCTGCGCCGATTAATGTCCGTTGGGGTTATGACAACCGAACTTGTGGTATTCGCGTTCCCAACTCTGACCCAGAAGCTCGGCGATTAGAAAATCGTGTCCCCGGGGTTGATGTGAACCCCTACTTAGCCATGGCGGCAACCTTAGCGTGTGGTTATTTAGGCATGGTAGAAGGCTTAGAAGCGTCGGAACCGATGCGAGACAGTGCATATGATCTGGATTATGAGCTTCCTAGAAGCTTGGATGATGCAGTGTCTGCGATGCTGGATTGCGAGGAACTCTCGGAAGTTCTCGGTCGGCAATTTGTAGAAGCTTTTTGTGCGGTAAAAGAGAAAGAATATGAAACCTTCCAAAAAGGCATCACTGCCTGGGAACGCGAACATTTACAACTCCATGTGTGAGACAGTAGAAAATGAATATGACTTCTGTTGGTATTAATTGGGATAAAGCTCGTCAGTTATTTGAGGCAGAAAAAGCGAGCTTTGCTAGTCGTATGCAAAAATCGAAAGCGTTATCGCAAGAAACAGCCAAACATTTAATGTTTGGTGTGCCGCTTCATTGGATGAATGACTGGTCTACACCCTTCTCTTTATTTGTCTCTCACGCTAAAGGAGCGCGCTTTACCGATGTAGATGGACATGATTATGTCGACTTTTGTTTAGGTGACACGGGTGCAATGTTTGGACATGCACCAGAACCTGTCGCCAAAGCATTAATTGCACAAGCCGAAAAAGGCTTTACCACCATGTTGCCATCAGAAGATGCAGCCTGGGTGGGGGCTGAATTAGCAAGGCGCTTTGGTCTCCCCTTTTGGCAATTTGCGATGACGGCAACGGATGCCAACCGGTTTGCCATCCGCTGGGCAAGAGCAGCCACTGGTAGATCTAAAATTTTGATTTTTAATGGTTGCTACCATGGAACAGTAGACGATGTATTCGTCGATTTGATTGATGGTGTTCCCACACAACGAGACAGCTTGCTTGGCCAAGTATACGATCTTACCCAGTTTACTAAAGTCGTTGAATTTAATGATTTGGCAGCATTAGAAGAAGCGCTGTCAGCAGGTGATGTTGCTTGCGTTTTAGCCGAACCAGCCATGACCAATATTGGTATGGTGCTCCCTAAAGACGGGTATTGGCAGAAAGCGCAAAATATCATCAAAAAGTATGGATCCTTATTATTAATTGATGAAACCCACACGATTAGTACCGGACCTGGCGGCTATACAAAAGCCTATGGTTTACAGCCTGATATGTTGGTTGTGGGGAAACCGGTTGGCGGCGGCGTTCCTTGTGCTGTCTATGGATTTAGCCAAGCCTTAGCAAATCAGGCCGAAGCAGCAAAACGGAATGCACCGACCGGACATAGCGGCATAGGCACGACATTAACGGCCAATATGCTAGCGATGTCTGCCATGCGCGCAAATCTAGAATTTGTCATGACAGACGCTGCTTATGAATACATGTTTACGCTGGCAACGCGATTAGAGAAAGGACTAAATCAAGCGATTAAAAACCACAATCTACCTTGGTGTGTGACACAAATTGGCGCAAGAACCGAATTCCAGTTTACCGATACACCGCCCAAAAATGGCAGTGAGGCAGATAAAATATTAATTCCTGAGCTTGAACATATTATTCATCTTTACTTACTAAATAGAGGGCTACTCATCACACCGTTTCACAATATGATTTTAGTGTGCCCAGATACCACGGAACATGATGTGGATCGACTAACACAAACGTTTGAAGAATGTATCTCGGCAATTTGCTAGTCTAGATAGCCCACTAAACCTAAACTTAGTGGGCTTTTTTTGATGCAAAGCTTTTCATAAACCGCTAGACTCTGCGCGACCGATATATAGCCCATTTTTCATCCAAATTTTCTATGAAAACAAATGAAGCGGATAGCATTCAAGATCACGTTTACCAAACGGTTAGACAATGGTTGACCGTGGGCAGATATTTGCCCGGAGATCGGCTAAAAATCAAAACCATTGCAGATGAATTAGGTGTCAGCCAAATGCCCGTTCGCGCCGCACTTCAACGCTTGGCGGCAGAACATGCGGTAGTGAATATTCCCAATTGTGGCATGACGGTACCAGCACTCAATAAAGCTCAATTTGAAGATGTTTTGCAAGTTCGCATGATGCTTGAAGGGCAAGCAGCAGAATTAGGTGCGCATCGTATTAGTGAGACTGAAAGAGCAACGCTTGTCTCTCTTTGTGTGGAAATGGGCAAAGCATTAGAAACACTAGACGCAAAAGCCTATTTGGATGCGAATGAGCTTTTTCATCTGATTCTATATAAAGCCAGTGGCTCACCCCTATTACTTGAATTGATCGAAACTGTTTGGCTACAAGTTGGACCAATTTCCAATCGTCTATTTGAAGATCCTAAGTTTGCAAAAGGGTTGAATGATGCGCACGCAGAAGTAATGACCGCATTAAAGCAAAACTATCCTGCAGGCGTTAAACGAGCAATTGAGCGGGATATTTTTTATGCCGCACAATACTTAAAGAGTATCTGTCAGTAGACTAACTTGATGTAAGCGTCTCATTTGATGGCTTTTTTTGACTTTTCCATTGGGTTTACTAGAGTAAAACTATGGAGAACGAAAAAATACCTAAAAGGAGACGTCTCATGCGTTTGCCATCGCACCTCTCCGCTAATCATTTAGTCATCATTTTATTATCGCTAATCTTAAATGTCTTAATTGGCGCGGTTAGCCAGTCCCTTTTCTTCTTGCTTGTCTTTACGGTGCTCATTTGGGGTGGCGTGTATGTCTTACTACGGCATATCGATGAACTCGCCCTAAAGCAAAAAACGCTAGAACAACAAAAAGCAGAAGCCGAATTACAAAGAGAACAGGCCCAGATGGAAATCTGGCAAATGGCCGAGCGATTTGAAATGCTGTTTCTTTCTAATTTAGATGGCGTTTTTGTGATTAATCGCCACGGTGTAGCAGAAGTGAATCATGCTGCCCAATCTATGTTTGCAGCGAAAGAATCGGGCGAATTACTGAATAGAAAATTAAAAGATTTTTTCCCAAGACATCAACCAGATGGTAGTCATTCTTTCACAAAATTCCTAAAAGAATTAAAGACTTGCATCCGTAAGGGGCGGCACCGCTTTGAGTTTGAATTTCAAAAAATGGATGGCAGCCGGTTCCCTGCCGAAGTGGTCGTCAACAATATGCATTTAGAAGAAGGTTTTATGCTGCAGATGATGTTAAGAGACATCTCTGCCCGCAAACATGCGGAATCTGAATTATTGGCAAGGCAAGCAGAACAAGATAATTTGATTAAAGAGTTAAAAGAAACTCAAGCCTCCTTGGTTGAAGAAGTGCTGGAGCGCCAAAGTGCTGAACACGCCTTAATTGATTCGAGAGCAATGTTATCGAGTGTGATTCAGAGTGCTTTAGACGGCATTATCATGATGGATGGACAAGGCGAAATCGAGTTATGGAACCCTGCTGCTAGCAACATCTTTGGGTATACCGAATCTGAAGCGCTGGGACGGATACTGAATGACCTGATTCAACCAGATACAGGGAACAAAAAAGAAACGGGGATTGATCTTACTTTAGCAGGTTCGGCCAATTTAGTAGGCAAAACGGTAGAGGTGATCACAAGAGATAACCAAGGGGAAACCTTTCCTGTGGAAGTATCGATTACCTCAACTCAGCGTAATGGCCAATGGCATGCGGTAGCGGTGATTCGAGATATTACCGAACGTAAAGAAGCCGAGAAGAAACTACTAAAAGAACAAGAAGAGCAACGTAAGTTAATCCAGCAATTGGAACATACACAAAGCCAACTGTTACAGTCTGAAAAAATGGCAGCGATTGGTCAGCTAGCAGCCGGTGTTGCGCACGAAATTAACAACCCAACCGGCTTTGTGGCTTCCAATCTCAATACTTTAGGCAAGTATTTCTTGGATATTCAAAAGCTCATTGATGAATACCAAGAGGCGGAGAAACAACTGCCAGCAGACATTCAAGCCTCCTTAGTGAAAGCGAAAAAGACTGTCGATTTAGAATTTTTATTGGAAGACATTTCCGCCTTACTCACTGAATCAAAAGATGGTATCCAACGTGTTAAACATATCGTGCAGGACCTAAAAGACTTTTCTCATGTAGATGAAGGAGAATGGTTAGTAGTAGATGTTCACAAGGGGATGGATTCGACACTGAATGTGGTTTGGAATGAAATTAAATACAAAGCGGAAGTCATTAAAAATTATGCCGAACTACCTAGCATCGAAACCATTCCATCCCAATTAAACCAAGTATTCCTGAATATCTTAGTCAATGCAGCGCAAGCCATGGATAGTTTTGGGACAATTACCATTAGTAGCGGCATAAAAGATGATCAGCATGTGTGGTTATCTATTCGAGACACAGGCAATGGCATCTCGGAAGAAAATCTCAAACGAATTTTTGAACCCTTCTTTACCACTAAACCAGTTGGTCAAGGCACTGGCCTTGGCTTGTCTCTTGTCTTTGGCATTATGAAGAAACTCGGCGGCCATATCGATGTAGAAAGTACAGTGGGCGTGGGCACCTGCTTTACGATTCATCTACCCATCAAACGTGAAGTGAATATACAAGAAGCCGAAGGAGAAGTAGAAAATGCATAAAGTCATTCTGGTTGATGATGAAAAAAATGTACTCCATGCGGTTAAACGAGAGCTAAGCTTTTTAACCAAAGCAGATCAATCTGCTTTTCAAATTAGCTTGGATATTTTTGATTCGCCAGTAGAGGCACTCACCTACGCTAAAACGCATCCAATTGATTTAGTGATTTCGGATTATCGGATGCCGGAAATGAATGGGGTCGATTTTTTAAGAAATCTAAACCTGATTCAGCCCTTAACTGCATCGATTATTTTGTCTGGACAAGCAGATATGCAGGCAATTTTAAGGGCAATCAACGAAGTGGGTATTAGCCGTTTTGTGACAAAACCATGGAATGATGTAGAGTTAATTACTCATGTCTTAGAGGTTTTAGCCGATATCACCATTAAACGAGAGAACAAAAATCTAGCGGATGAAATGCGCAAACTATTAGCGGGCTTTGAAACAGCAGGCGATATTTCCCCCGTTCATGCAGAAAATATCATCCTAGATAGCTCTAATCTCCCTGTTGAAAAACAACAGAACACCTGAGGAAACGAAAATGGCTCAGACCATTCTTCTTGTTGATGATGAAGAAAATATCCTTTCCGCCTTGTATAGATTACTAAGGCAAGATGGGTATGAGATTCATCGTGCTGTTGGCGGGGCTGCGGGGCTTGAGATCTTAAAAGACCATCAACCCGGGGTCATTATTTCTGATCAACGGATGCCAGGCATGACTGGCGTACAGTTTTTAGCCAAAGCAAAAGAAATTTGCCCAGATAGTATTCGGATTGTTCTCTCTGGCTATACCGATTTGAAATCGGTCACCGATGCGATTAATGAAGGCTCTATCTATAAATTTCTTACCAAGCCTTGGGATGATGACTTTTTACGTGCAACCGTGACGGATGCATTTCGAATTCATGACATTCTGATCCAAAACAAGATTTTGCAACAAGACTTGTTAGAAGCAAATGAGCTGCTATCTACCCAAGCTGAATTGCAACTGATGCTAAGTGAGCAATTTAACAAAATAAATGTAGAAGCATTAGAAACCACGCAAGCGATTATTGAGAGCTTACCGGTTGGCTTAATCGGCGTTTCGATGGAAGGCGATATTGTATTAGCCAATTTGAGTGCAGAAAAAATATTCAACCAAATTAGCATGCCGGGTCAATCAGCGGACGCCCTATTACCTTCAGAGATGCTTTCTCTGGAAAGTAATGCAAAATCTAGCGCCATCATGATTAATCAGCAAAAAATTTGGGTACAGGTACAAGATTTAGCCCATACCGAACAATCGGTTAGAGGAAGATTATTTGTACTCATGCCAGATCCCATGGAGGGTTCATCATGAAAACGATTGATGAAATCATCCAACAACAGCAGATTTTGACTAGCTCGCAACATGTGATTATTTCCTTAATTCAACAGTTGGACAAAGAAGAAACCACATTAGAAACTTTAGCGCATCAAATCGGAAATGATCCCGCCTTATCCGCCAGATTGCTAAAGCTCGCTAATTCTTCATTCTTTGGGATGTCGTCTAAAGTAGCCAGTATTCAAAGTGCTATACTGGTATTAGGCATGAGCACCGTGAAAAAACTAGCTATTAGTATTTCACTCAGCCAGCAAGCAAAAGATCAAAAGGACTTAATGCACTTTTGGAAAGACAATCTGATGATTGCGTATTGTGCAGAATGGTTGGCCGAAAAAACGGGCTGTCAGAAAGAGATTAGCTTTGTTGCGGGCTTATTGCATGATGTTGGTACGTTAGTACTGTTTACAGAATTCCCTGATCAATTTGTGAGCTTGGTTCATGAGGAATGCCACGGCCCAGGGATTTTAGCGAAGGAGCAATCTTTCTTTGGATTTGATCATACTGAATTAGGCTCACAATTAGCATTAAACTGGCATTTCCCAGAGCCGATCATTCAGGCGATTAAAAGTCATCATGTGGGTGAAGCAGCAACCATTGGACCGGTCGCTGGCGTTGTATTTTGTGCTGAAGAGTTGGTGGGATACTACACCTGTCCAACCGCTGCAGAAACGTTTTCTCCGATTGATCAACTTCCGGGGGATTTAATTCGCTTTCTTGGATTAGACCAAGAGAAAATGGCTAATTGGAAAAATCAGTTAGAAGTGATTAGTCATCAAGTTGATGCCATTTTAATGGAGTAAAGGATCATGGAAACCTTAGTACCAGAAACCGCTGCTGGTGCAAGTCAGGAACAAAATGTTCCTACCATTTTACTTGTCGACGATGAGGTAAATATTCTGTCCTCTCTTCGCCGGTTATTTCGCCCTGTCGGATATCGTATCCTGACAGCAGAAAGCGGTGCAATGGGACTAAGCATTCTAGAAGAAGAATCCGTAGATTTGGTTATCTCTGATATGAGAATGCCAAATATGACTGGCGCTGAGTTTTTAAAACAAGTAAAAACACGCTGGCCGAATGTGTTACGCATTCTTCTAACCGGTTATTCAGAGCTTTCCTCTACGATTGCCGCCATTAATGATGGTGGGGTCTATCGTTATTTATCCAAACCATGGGAAGAACAAGACTTACTCCACACGGTTGCTCAAGCGTTAGAGTACCAACAATTAGAAAAAGAAAAAGCTCGGTTAGAAGCATTAACCCATTCGCAGAATGAAAAACTTCGTCATTTAAACGAGAATTTAGAGCGCGAGGTCAATGCAAGAACTGAAGAGCTGAGACAAACTGTTTTGTTCTTGGAAAATGCCCAAGAAAGGCTGAAAAAGAACTTCTTTACCATGCTTAAAGTCTTCTCCAATTTCTTAGAAATGCGAGAAGGAGCAATGGCGGGTAATGCGAATCGTGTTGGCGAACTTGGCCGTCGTCTTGCGAGAAAAATGCAATTGAGCGAGGCGCAAGCACAAGAACTAATGATCGCAGGGTTGCTCCATGCCATTGGAAAAATCAGCCTACCAGACGAAATTCTGAAAAAACCATTTGACCAACTAACACCCGAAGAACGATTAGTATTTGCTACGCATCCTGAAAAGGCACAAATGGCCTTAATGCCGATCGAGCAAATGACTAACCCAGCAAAGTTAATTCGCCATCAACACGAACGATATGATGGAAAAGGCTTCCCTGATAGCTTAGCAGGAGAAAATATACCTATTGGGGCGAGAATTTTAGCAGTGGTGAGTGATTTCGAATCACTCAGAAATGGGACACTCATTGGCCATTCGCTATCTCCTGAAGATGCACTCGCCTTTTTACAAAAAAATAAGAAAGTCCGTTACGATCCTTCCGTGGTTGCAATATTTGAGCTAGTTCTTCAAGAACCAGATGCCTTACTCGCAGCCGGTACAAAGATTATTCGCTCAGCAGATTTACAACCGGGAATGAAACTAGCGGATGATCTGAAAACACCTGATGGTGTATTACTGCTATCACATGATCATGTGCTAACCCAGCCTCAGATTTTGCAAATTCAAAAATTTGAGAGAACGGAAGGCAAAACCTTTACGATTACCGTTTATTCACAACCGGTTAAACCCACGTAATTCGCTATTTCTAATATTTGATAAAGAGGAGCCTTCTCCTCTTTATCAAACTTTCCTCAACTATTCTTGCCAAATGGAATATGCATTTCGTATTCTGTTCTTTGCGTTACATTCATTAGCCTATAAAATATTCATTACTCAATCCGATCATTTCAGTGAATCGGTCATCCAATTATCATTGATAGGAATCCAAAGAATGAGACTCCGTATCACCGCAATTAGCCTTGCCCTTTTTAGCCTTTCCTCTGCTGCATTTGCAAAACCACTTACTATTTGCACAGAATCAAGCCCGGAAGGCTTTGATGTGGTGCAATACAACTCATTAACGACTACCAACGCCTCTGCAGATCTAATTTTTAATCGCTTAGTCGATTTTGACGCTACTAAAAGTAAGGTAGTACCAAGCCTTGCAGAACGTTGGGAAGTCAGTGCTGATGGTTTAAATTACACCTTTCATTTAAGAAAAAATGTACGTTTCCAAACGACAGACTACTTTAAACCGACAAGACTATTACAAGCGGATGATGTGATTTTTTCATTTGAAAGAATGATTAATCCAAATCATCCATGGGCCAAGATTGTCGGCCCGAATGGATTTCCACATGCCCAATCCTTTCAATTACCGGCTTTAATTAAGTCAATTAAAAAAGTAGACAACAATACCGTCAGATTTGAATTATCGAAACCTGAAGCCACCTTCCTCGGTAAGTTGACGATGGGATTTGCCTCTATTTACTCTGCAGAATACGCAGACCAACTACTCAAATCTGGCAATGCAATCCAATTAAATAGCAAACCAATTGGCACCGGTCCATTTGTACTGAAATCATTCCAGAAAGATGCGGTGGTACGCTATGTCGCCAATCCTTCTTACTTTGGTAAAAAAACAAATGTAGATAGGCTCATTTTAGCCATTACGCCAGATAGCGCAGTACGTGTTCAAAAAGTAAAAGCGAATGAATGCCAAATTGCCTTGTCACCAAAGCCTCAGGAATGGTTAGGCTTACAAGCAGATAAAGCGGTAAAAATTGTTACCACAAGTTCATTTGGTACCGCATTTTTAGCGATTAATACCCAACACAAACCGTTAGATAACACAAAAGTTAGACAAGCGATCAACCTGGCATTCGATCAGAATACCTATCTAAAAACGGTCTTTAACGGTACAGCTACTTCTGCGAATAACCCATACCCACCAAGCACATGGAGTTATGCAAAAGATCTGCCAGATTATCCTTATGATCCAGCAAAAGCGAAAAAGCTGTTAGCTGAAGCAGGGTTTCCAAATGGCTTTGATACTACACTTTGGGTAAGAAGCAGTTCAGCCTTTACCAACCCAAATCCAAAGGCGGGTGCAGAACTACTGCAAGCAGACTTAGCAAAAATTGGTATTAAAGCAGAAATTAAAACGTTGGAATGGGGTGAGCTAATCAAACGCGGCAAAGCCGGTGAACACGACCTGCTATTTATGGGTTGGGTTGGCGATAACGGAGACCCAGATGATTTCTTAACCCCACAATTTAGTTGTGCCGCGGTGCAATCAGGCACTAACTTTGCACGCTACTGCGATCCTCAACTAGAAAAGCTCATTCAAGATGGTCAAAAAACAGCGGATATCCCTACCCGTACAAAATTGTATGTTGCTGCTCAAAAGATTATTCGTGACCAAGGGCTATGGATTCCGCTAGCGCACCCACTCAATGCAGCGGTGACAACCCCAAACGTGAGTGGATTTAAAGTGAGCCCGTTTGGACGGTTAGATATTAGCTCGGTTGTACTGAAATAATGTAAAAAGGCCGCGAAAGCGGCCTTTTTACTCATGCAACCAAGTTTCGATAATGAACC